>JAQTRB010000248.1 GCA_028712015.1 Syntrophales bacterium | reverse complement strand
CGCCAACGGCATCCATATTCCGGGACGGGTCCACGATCCTGCCGCCTTTCAACAAGAGCTTCATCGACGATACCCTCATTCCAGCCGCATCTACACCATATCTTCGCGAAGTGTCAAGGTTATAGATGGAATTGAAAAAAGCTTTTGAAATGGTTTGAATGGTGTTATAGCTGCGCGAACCGGAGGGGATGCTCGTGGCGGTCAATGGCGCGATGAACCATGAATCTCAGGTGTTTGTATTTATCAGCGAACTCCTGGGGAAAAAAATCTTCGATTCCGAAGGACGTCCGATCGGCAGGATCGTCGACTTGACCTCGAATATCGGAGAGAACTATCCGCCGGTGACCAACATCCTCATGCGCCGGGAACAGGATCGGAAAACGGTCCTTTTCCCCTGGAAACGAATCACGGCGATCGGAAGCGATCTGACCGCTCATTGCCCGTCACCGGAGGATTTTCGGGAACCGTCACCCCGTCCGGGGGAACTCCTGCTGAAGGAAACCCTGCTGGACAAGCAGGTGGTCGATACGGATGGGGCAAAGATCCGCCGGGTCAACGACCTGCAGTTTCTCCGGTCGAATAAACTCCTTTACCTGGTCCATGTGGACGTCGGATTCCACGGCCTTCTGCGAAGGGTCGGCCTGGAGAGACCCATGGGTTTCCTGCTCCGGGTCCTTTTCGACTACACCTTGCCGGATCAACTGATTGCCTGGAAGTTTGTGCAGCCCCTGTCGTCGCCGGATCTGTTGCGCCTGACCATTGCCCAGAACCGCCTCGCCCAGCTCCACCCAGCGGATCTGGCCGACATCATCGAAGAGCTCGATATTCATCAGCGCTCCGCCGTCTTTCGTTCACTGGATGTGGAAACGGCCGCCGAGACGCTCGAGGAAACCGATCCGAAGATCCAGGTCCGTTTGATTGAAGAGCTTTCCGCGGAAAATGCCTCCGATATCATCGAAGAGATGTCCCAGTCCGAAGCAGCCGATCTGCTGGGGGATCTTCCTCGAGAACGGGCGGAAGGGATCCTCAAGGAAATGGAAAAAGAGGTGGCGGAGGATATGAAGGAACTTCTTGCCCATCCGGACGAAATCGCGGGCGGGTTGATGACCACCTCTTACCTCAGTTTTGCGCCGACCGTGACGGTGGACGAGGCGATGGCACGGGTTCGTTTCGAAGCCGAGGATATGGATCTGATTTACTACCTCTACGTTGTGGATGAAGAGGAACACCTTCTCGGCGTGATCACGCTTCGGGATCTCCTTGTCGCGCCGCCGGAGACGGAGCTCTCCGAGCTGATGGATACCCGGGTGATCGCGGTGAGCATCGAGGAGGAGAAGGAGCGGATTGCCGACGATTTCGCCAAGTACGGCATCATGGCCATGCCGGTCGTGGATCACGAAAATCGCCTGAAGGGGATTATTCTCTTCAAGAATCTGCTCGAAGTGGTGGCGCCGAAATTGGGCCGGTAGAACGACGATGGATGATGAAGGTGGCGCAGAACAATGTCTGATTTCCTTTCCGGAGGCTTCCGCGGATTCCGGCAATCCCCGGCCATCAGGCGGCACTGGCGGTCGCTGGCGATTTTCTTGGCGCTGATCGGGCCGGGAATTATCACCTCAAACGTCGACAACGACGCCGGCGGCATTACGACCTATTCCCTCGCCGGTTCCGAATACGGCCTTACCCTGCTGTGGACCCTCATTCCGATCACCGGCGTGCTGATCGTCATCCAGGAGATGTGCGCCCGAATGGGCGTGGTCTCGGGCAAGGGGCTCTCCGACCTGATCCGCGAACGGTTCGGGGCGCGGACCACCTTTTACCTGATGATCGTGCTGTTTCTGGCCAATCTGGGGAATACGGTTTCCGAATTTGCGGGCGTTGCGGCGAGCCTGGAGATCTTCGGCATCAGCCGGTACGTTTCCGTTCCGTTCAGCGCGGCGTTTGTCTGGTGGCTGGTCGTCAAGGGGAATTACAAATCCGTGGAGAAGGTATTTCTGTTTGCCTGTGTTTTCTATCTCTCCTACATCGTCTCGGGTTTTCTGGGGAAACCGGACTGGAGCGCCGTCGGATCTTCGCTGCTGAAGCCAACCTTCCGGATGGAGACGGGCTTTCTGACGATGGCCGTGGCCTTGATCGGAACCACGATCGCCCCCTGGATGCAGTTCTACCTGCAGTCCTCCGTGGTCGACAAGGGTCTGAAGGAGGACGATTATCCGTACATTCGGATGGATGTCATCTTCGGGTCGCTCATGGTCAATGTGATCGCCTTTTTCATCATCATGCTCTGCGCCGTCACGCTCTTCCAGAACGGGGTGAAGATTGACAGCGCCAAGGACGCCGCGCTCGCCTTGGCCCCCCTCGCCGGCGAGTACGCCTCCTGGCTGTTTGCCTTCGGCCTGCTGAACGCCTCGCTTTTTGCCGCTTCGATCCTACCGATCTCCACCGCATACACGATCTGCGAGGCCTTCGGGTGGGAGTCCAGCCTGAACCGGAAGTTTCTCGAGGCGCCGCAGTTCTACGGTCTCTACTCCCTGATGGTTCTCTTGGGCGCCGCCGTCATTCTGTTGCCCGACATGCCGCTGATTCGGATCATGTTCTATTCGCAGGTCATCAACGGCGCGATTCTCCCCGTGATCCTCGTCTTCATGCTGCTCCTGGTCAACGATCGGCGTCTCATGGGAAAACACGCGAACGGGTCCGTCATGAACATCGTTTCCTGGCTGACCGTAGCGGTTCTCACCTTCCTTTCGCTGGCGATGCTTGCCTTCGCGGTCATCTGAAGGCCGACGCAAAAAAAAGCCGTGCAGTCCGCACGGCCTTTCAAGAACGAGTCACCCGATTTTACCGGAGGATCGATCCGATCCTGCTCCAGCGGACGCCGTGATCTTCCTGATTCCACGACCAGTAGATGATCAGCGCCCTTCCCAGGACGTCTCTTTGATTGACCATCCCCCAGAACCGGCTGTCGTAACTCTCGTCCCGGTTGTCCCCCATGACGAAGAAGGAATTGTCCGGCACCTTGACCGGTCCGAAGTTGTCGCGAGGCTGGACCGAACCGGGGATGATCATCTGGTCCGTATAGACTCCGTGGCCGTCTTGGTAGGGAAGGCCGTTGATGAGGATCTTCTTGTCACGGATTTCGACGGTATCGCCGGGCAGGGCGATCAAACGCTTGATGAAGTCTTTCGACCGGTCTTCGGGATAGATGAAAACAACGATATCCCCCCGTTTAGGAGTTCCAAAGGGAATGAGGGTGGAACGAATCAGGGGCAGCTTGATTCCGTAGTTGAACTTGCTGACAAGGATATGGTCGCCGATCTGGAGCGTCGGCTTCATAGAGCCGGAAGGGATCT
>JAQTRB010000247.1 GCA_028712015.1 Syntrophales bacterium | reverse complement strand
GGATACCCGAACGGCAGATGGCCCGTACCCGATCGGCCATCTCCTCCCCGCCTTCCAGTTTCACCCCGTCGACGCCGCTTTCCTGGATGAAGCGGCCCGCGTTGAGAACGGCCAGTTCGTTCGAGGCTTGGTAGGACATGAAGGGCATGTCGCCGATCACAAAGCTGTTCGGCGCCCCGCGTTTGACCGCGGCCGAGTGCGGGATCATCAGATCCATCGTCACCGGGTTGGTGCCGTGAAAACCGAAAACGGTCATCCCCAGCGAATCCCCGCAGAGGATGATATCAATGCCGATCTCGTCTTCGATCGTTGCGATCGGAAAGTCGTACGCGGTCAGCATCGTGATGGGTTTTTTCTTGGATTTCTTTTCCCTCAGATAAGGGATTGTCACCTTTGCGCGTTGCGCCATGGTCGTTCTCCTTCGCGGTTTGTGGTGTTGTGACTTCTTGGGAACGGGCGTCCTCCGTCGTGCAGCCGCATCGGGCGGTCCGTCGAACACTGACACCAGAACCCCTGGAAACTGTCGGCATCGCCTTCCTCGTCCCGATGCAATCGTTCGGAAACCGTTATCCCGCCTTCACCGGCGAGCCACCATTGCATAGAATCCTCTTTCTGTAAAGAGCGGGATTTGTGTTTCGTCGGGCCCGCGTCGTCATCGCGTCGTCATCGTTGACACCGATTCCCATTTGGCCTATAGTTCGTTATCGTCATTTTTCAACAGACCATCTCCGGCGGATTTCGATCACCCGGTTTCCCCGTGGCGGCGGGCTTATATCCGATCGCGGTTTTTCGCAACGACATCGGGGAGAGGACGCAATCAGGACGGATCACGGGAGGAAAGCGATGAGCGGCATGTCGTATGGACTGGAAGAGAAGGTGGTCGTCGTCACGGGGGGGAGCCGGGGGATCGGTCTCGATCTGGCCCGGAATTTCCTCGCGGACGGGGCCAGGGTCGTCATCTGCGGCCGGAAGGAGGATAACCTCAAGGCCGCCGAGGAGAAGTTGAACGGGGGTGACAGGCTCCTTGCCGTCGCCGCCCACATCGCCAGGGAGGGCGATGTGGAAAACCTCTTCGACCGTGCCGTCCGTCATTTCGGCGGCCTCGACGTTCTCGTCAACAACGTCGGAATGAACCTGCTGACGGCCTCCGTGACGGACACGGATCTGCCCGTCTGGAACAAGATCCTCGAGGGAAACCTGACCGGAACCTTTTTGTGTGCACGGAAGGCGGCTCGCATCATGCGGGAGAAGAAACAGGGTAAAATCATTAATATATCATCGATTGCCGGAACGAGGGCGGCGCCGGCGATGGGAATTTACGGGATTGCCAAGGCCGGCGTCGAGATGCTCACGAAGGTGCTGGCCGCCGAACTGGCCGCAAGCAACATCCAGGTCAATGCCGTCGCCCCGGGGATGGTCCGCACCGATTTCAGCAAACCCTTCTGGTCGACCCCGGCGATCCGCGAACAGATCGTGAAGGCGATTCCGGCGGGTCGCATTGCCGAGACGGCCGATCTGGTTCCGATCGTTCTGCTTCTCGCCTCCCGCCACACGGACTACATTACCGGGCAGACGTTCATGGTCGACGGAGGGGCCTCGACGATATGAGTCTGACGGCCGGAATCGATATCGGTTCCATCACCGCAAAGGCCGCCGTCCTGAGGAACGACGAACTCCTGGGAACACACCTGATCTTCACCGGCTACAACGCCGAGGTTGCCGGCCGTCGGGTCTTCGAGGAGCTGATTGCGACGTTGGGCCTCGTGTCCGCGGAGATCGGCCGGATTGTCGCCACGGGGTACGGCCGGAAGAGCGTCTCCTTCGCCGATCGAGCCGTCACCGAGATCATGTGTCATGCCGCCGGGGCGCGTTTCCTCGAGCCATCCGTCCGGTCGTTAATCGACATCGGCGGGCAGGACAGCAAGGCCGTCGTCATGGATGACGGGGGCCGGGTCATCAACTTCACGATGAACGACAAATGTGCCGCCGGGACAGGGCGTTTTCTCGAGGTGATGGCGCGCGCGCTGGAGGCGGATCTGAATGAATTCGGGGCGTTTTCCCTCCGGGCGGAGCAGCCGGCGAAGATCAGCAGCCTCTGCACGGTCTTCGCCGAGTCGGAGGTGATCTCGCTGATCGCGAAGGGAGAGACGCGGGAGAACATCATCGCGGGGATCCACGAAGCGATCGCTTCCCGGGTCTCGGCGATGGCAAACCGGATCGGCCTGATCGCACCCGTTCTGATGACGGGCGGCGTGGCCCAAAACGTCGGTGTCGTCCGGGCGCTGGAAAAGGTGATTGGAATGCCGGTCGTTGTCTCGCCCCGGGCCCAGGTTGCCGGCGCGATCGGCGCGGCTTGCATCGCGCGGGAAAAATGAGGTGAACGATGTATGAGGATTTGAAGGGAAAGACGGCGCTGGTCACCGGAGCGGGGAAGAAGACCGGCATCGGGTATGCAATCGCGGAGAGACTATGCGCCTGCGGTTGCGATGTCGTGATCGTCGATCTCGGCCGTTCACCGGAACGGGCGGGTCCCGTCCGGACCGGGAGCCGGGAGGAGATGGAGACGATCGCCGCCGATCTGGGAAAGCGGTTCGGCGTAAACGCGTCCGCGACGGAGGCGGACGTAACCGATTCCTCCTCGATCGCCGCCCTGGCGGAATTGCTGCGGGCGCGGTGCGGCCATGTGCACATTCTGATCAACAATGCCGGCGCCTCGTTCGGCGTCCCCGCCGACATCCTTTCGTACGACGAGGCGGCATGGATCCGAACGGTGGATGTGAATCTCTTTTCCGTTTTTCGGGTCAGCCGCGCCGTCCTGCCGCTGATGTTCGGCCAGCCCGGCGCCATCGTCAACACGGCCTCCCGGGCCGGGAAGGTGCCGCCGCTGTTCAACAGCGCCTATGCCGCGGCGAAAGCCGGGGTGATCATGCTGACCAAGACGATGGCCAAGGAGCTTGCCGGCCGCGACATCCGGGTGAACGCGATCTGTCCGGGACAGATCCGGACCGACTTGGAGCAGTGGCGCTTCGGGCTTGAAGCCTCGTTTTTTGCCAGCACGATCGAAGAACGCGAGCGGGAGATGTGCCGGACGATTCCCCAGGGCCGGATCGGTCTTCCGGAGGACGCGGGAATGTTGGTCGCGTTCCTCGCATCGGAGCAGGCCCGTTATATTACCGGGCAGGCGATCAACCTCGACGGCGGCCAGTGCATGGAGTTGTAAATCATTCAGGAGGAACACATGGAGAAGGTGATCGGCGGCAAATTGGTCGCGGAGACGCTCATCGAGCGGGGAGTTGAATATCTTTTTTCACTGAGCGGCGGGCACATCACGCCGATTTATCAGTATCTGGAAGGATCG
>JAQTRB010000246.1 GCA_028712015.1 Syntrophales bacterium | reverse complement strand
TCTCGTCGGGATGGAAGCGGATTCCCCCCTTGCAGGGTCCCTTGGCGTCGTTGTACTGGACGCGGAATCCCTGGAACACCTTCACCGAACCGTCGTCCATCCGCACCGGAATCGCGACGTGAAGTTCACGTGACGGAACCCGCAGGATCGCCTGCATTCCGGGATCGAGATGGAGTATCTTTGCGCACTGATCGAGCTGTCTCTGTGCGATCGCAAACGGATTGAATTTGGCCATGCCCTTTTCCTCCTCATTCTGTTTTGACGGGGCGTTTTGCGTCCTTATGGTTTCTCGAAGATTTCCCGGAAATCGCGCAAGTCCTGATAATCCATGACGGTGGACATCGCGCGGTTCTCCACGTCGATGCCCGCCTCACGCGCGCAGGCGACGGGATTCAGTCCGCCATAGAGGATCATTCCGACCCGGTTCATATCGACCGGGATCTGGCAGATCGGCTCGCCGATCTCGCCGATCGAAAGGATGCCGTCGATGCCCGCGTTTTTGAGTTTCGTGATCAATTCAGCGACCAGTTGTAGCGCCGGAACGGGAATCTCCCTGAAATTGGCTAGGATTTTCCCTTCACCCCGTTGGGCGGCTTCCTTCACGGCGGTCATCCTTCCCCGAATAAACACCTCGGAAGGATCGAGGGACGATCCCGAATAGTGGATCAGCTCGATGAACCGAAGCGGCTGTCCCCTGCGGACTTGAAGGATACCGCCGAATTTCGAATCCATCGGGATTCCGCTCTTGAGCAGTATGCCGTTCACGACGATGCTGCAGACCGTGGCAAAGCCGACGTATCCCCCCGGGACCGTCACCTCGCCCAGCCGCTCCC
Source organism: Syntrophales bacterium (assembly GCA_028712015.1). GTDB lineage: Bacteria > Desulfobacterota > Syntrophia > Syntrophales > UBA5619 > UBA5619. Next base: position 2,527 of record JAQTRB010000246.1, on the reverse strand, counting down.
CTTCTTCGGCGCAGGCGACCAATTCGCTGACGCGGATGCCGGCGTTGAAAGCGGGTTTCATCAGCTCCAGAGCCTTTTTGAAAGCCTTTTTGGGGAAGAACGAGACATTCATCGGGACGAGCCCCTGACGCCGGTCCAGGTCCAGCGAAGTCCGGTAGGCCAGGATCTCGATGCGGGAGATGGACAATCCGATCTTGTCGCGGACCCGCGCATGGGCGATCTCCTCGACCCCCTGCGCCGTGATGGTTCGACCGTCATGCCGGCCGACCAGCCGGGTCAGACCGCGTTCGTCCATCAGTTTCATGTGGTAGCGGACCCCCCGTTCGCTGAGGGTTATCCCGTGATCCTGCATCCGCCGCGCAATGATGCGCGCCCCTACGGGTTCCGGAGATTCCTGCAGGATCCGCAGAATGAGGAGGATCTTCTTTTCGATTTCCTCCAGGTTGAAGATCTGGTTCATCGGCATCGGTAATCCTTTGCCGATGCTTCTACCATGAGAGAAAATCGTTGTCAATTAAAATATTCCGGGACCATTTTTATGATAAAAACGAAAAGAATTCGAAAGGATAGGTATATTGAATCTTTCGGGGAAGCACGGCCGAAACCCAAACGATCGCTTGGGATAAAACCTGTTTTGGCTGGAATCTTCCGGAGCTCTTCGCGGTTTTCCTACTCCGGAGGCATCAAGGGCGGGCGAGGGTCTCCGCATATCCACAGGTGAAAGGATTTTGGTCCGTGAACGCCGAGGGTCAGCACCTTCTCGATATCCGCGGTGCGGCTGCATCCGCTGACCAGAACAAAGTGCCTGTCCCCCTTCGCCAGCGCAAAGGCGTGATGGAGGTCGGCCAGAAGAGTGTTAGGGGCGACCAGGGCCAGGTGGACGCGGGGCAGCAGCGACAGCGCGTCGGGTTGCCCCCGTGTCGTTCGGAGCAGAACCGTGCCCGTCTCGGGAAGCGCCGCGTCCGCCACGGTGATTCCCAGGTCGCATTCCGCAAGCCGGCGCCCATCGCCGTTGTGGGAAAGGATCTCAATCCCGAAATCCCTCAGCAGATCGTCGACGCCGTAGGGGGCGTAGAACGGATGCGCGCTGAAGGCCGCGGTCCGGATTCCTTCCGCGCGGATCAGTTCCCCGAGAGCGGCCGAAAATGCCTCACGCCCATGAATCCTCAGGCCGTGACCGCCGAGCCTTTTGACCTCGCCGAGCATCCTCGTCGCTTCTTCATCGAGGGATGCTGGCTTTCTCGGTTCGAACCGCGCCGAGAGAGGCGGCGGTTGCAGCGGGTCACCGGAACGGGCGTTTATGGCTGCACGCACCTGATTCATAATGGTTTCCCTGGCGGCCGGATCTTCATTCATGGGCATTCTCCTCCGTCGATCGAGGAGCGGCTTTCCGGGTTTTCCACCAGCCTCGGAAATTTCCCTGAAATGCGGGGAACGGGCGGGCGGAGGTCCAGCGGTTCAGCGGGGGCGGCAGCGCGGGCAGCCAGTCGCCATCACGCAGCGGGGTTTGAAGGGTTCTGCCCAGCCGCGCGCCGAGACGGTACAGCGCGGGCGATCCGAGTACAATCCTCCCCGCCTTGGCCATCGCCTTAAAGACTCCCGGAACCGAAGGGCCTTCGAATTCATCCCCTTCGACATAGCGTTTGCGCAGGTGCAGGAGGATCTCCGGGATCGGGATCATCACCGGACAGAGATCGGCGCAGGCGCCGCAAAGCGTTGAGGCGAACGGCAATCCGCCGGCGACCTTCGTTCCCAGAAGCAGCGGGGTGAGCATCGATCCGATGGGACCCTGATAGACCGCCCCGTATGCGTAACCGCCGACCTGGTTGTACACGGGGCAGGTGTTCATGCAGGCCCCGCAGCGGATGCAGAGGAGCGCCTCCCGGGCAAGACCGTCCGCGAGGATCCGCGACCTGCCGTTGTCCAGCAGAACGAGATGGAATTCCTTCGGACCTCCCTCCCGGACGCCGGTGATGAAGGTGTTGTAGGCGGTGATCTTGCTTCCGCTGACGCTCCGCGCCAATAACTTGAGGAGGACCGCGGCGCTCTCCCAGTCCGGAATGACCTTCTCGATCCCGACGACGGCGACGTGAACCGGGGGCAGGGTGGTGCTCATCCTCCCGTTTCCCTCGTTCGTCACGATCAGAAGCGTGCCCGTTTCCGCGATCAGGAAATTGCCGCCGGAGATCCCCATCCCGGCGTCCAGGAACTCCCGGCGGAGCCGCTGCCGGGCGAGTTCCGTCAGCTCTTCGGGGACGGGATTTGCGTCTATACCGAGCTTTTTACAGAACAGGTCGGCGATTTCCTCCTTGGTCATGTGGAGCGCCGGGGCCGTGATGTGGGAGGGCCGCTGTCCGGCCAACTGGACAATGAATTCTCCCAAGTCCGTCTCATAAGCCCGGATTCCTTGCGCCTCCAGCGCGGGATTGAGGTCAATCTCCTCCGATACCATGCTCTTGACCTTGACCACGCTCCGGACGTCGTGCGCGGAGGCGATCCCGAGAACGATTTTCCCGGCCTCCTCGGC
>JAQTRB010000245.1 GCA_028712015.1 Syntrophales bacterium | reverse complement strand
CTTACCCTCCTCCCTCAATGGTCGGTAAATACCAAACCACTTTAGCAGGAAGCGAACGGCTCCAGGTGGTCAATGTTCGGTTATCACTGCCCTCTTCTTCTGGTCAGTTTTGGATTATCACACCGAAGCGCTGTTTAAAGTTCGGGATGACGAGGGTTAATCATCTCATCCCTCCGTTTCTCATGCCGCTGCTTTCCGATCCTCTTGCCCGGTATTATTCGTACCGACGTCTGAGCTGTTTTGCTTTTCTCTGGTCAAAATCAATATCGGATCTCGATACGCCATAAATCATGAATGGATACGAGTAATCGAATTCACTGATCAAGTGCGTATTCCGCTGATTCCGCCACTCGATTCCGAAGGAATCCGCCACCCAGTTCCGATCCAAGTCGCCAGGGTGTTCCGATTGATTCCGCCACCCCTGGTCGGAGCGCAGCGACGCTGGTTTTTTAGTTCTTTCTCATAACTGATCCCTCAGGTCAAGCCGGCATATTTTTTTCTCAGCGAACCTCCTTTCATCGACAGGTTGATCTTATGGGCATTATGGATCAGCCGGTCAAGGATGGCATCGGCGATGGTGGGATCGCCGATCTGTTCATGCCAGTTCTCCACGGGGAGCTGACTGGCGACGATGGTGGATGCATGGCCGTGTCTTTCTTCAACGACCTCCAGGAGGTCTCTCCGTTCGGCGTCAGTCATGGGGGCGAGGCCGAGATCATCGATTACCAGGACGTGGGCCTTGGCAAGTTTGTTGATGGTCTTCCCGTAGCTTCCGTCTCCCTTGGCGAGCGCCATCTGGTATGAGAACTTGGGGGATCGGACGTAGAGAGCCCGGAACCCTTCCCGACAGGCCTTGTTGGTCAGGGCGCAGGCAAGGAAGGTTTTTCCCGCGCCGGTGGGGCCGGTGATGATAATGTTGTGGTGGCGCCTGACCCAGTCGCAGGAGATGAGGCTCATCATGACGGACTGATCGATTCCCCGCGGGGTTTTGTAGTCGATGTCCTCTACGCAGGCGTCGAGTTTCATCCGGGCGTTTTTCAGATATCGTTCCATGCGGTTGTTTTCTTTCCAGGTCCACTGGCGGTCTACGATGAGGCCAAAACGCTCTGCGAAGGAAAGCCTGTCCATATCCGGCTGTTTGGTCTGATCGGAAAAGGCCTCCGCCATGCCCGTCAGTTTCAGTTCATGAAGCCTGGTTATGGTCTGTTGATTAAGCATGGGCGGCCTCCTTTCTCTGGTAATACTCCCGGCCCCGGATGTTGTAATGGATGATCGGTTTTACGGCAGGGTCGGATTCCGGCAGTTTCTGTTGATCCAGGTTGGCTTTCAGGATCGATTCAACGCTTTTGTAACTGAAGGCTTTCAGAAACAGGGCGCGACCGCAGGCGGCCTCCAGCCGTTCGGGCGAGTACCGTTTTGCCAGCCTCATGATGCCCAGACAGGAGCGGAACCCCTGTTCCGGATGTTTACGGCTCTCCATGATGCAGGAAGCCAGCTTTCGGGTGTTGGGACCGTTTTTACCCGCCCAGTCCATGATCCGGGAGGGGGTCCATTCCAGATATTTCTGATGGGCCTTGGGCATATGTTCCGTCAGCGTAGAGTGTTTATATTTTTCGTAACTGCGCGGATGGCTGGCAACGCGACGGTTCTTGAACAATACCTCCACGGTGGTGGTCGTCACCCACGCCTCCACCTGTTCTTTTACAAGCGGATAGGGGACGCTGTAATAGTGATCGTCAATCTCGATATGGTAGTCGATGTTGACCCGGACCTTCTTGCATTCGGCATATTGGTAGGGAACGGACGGAAGTGGCCTTAAGGCCGGGCGGTCAATCGTTTCGTAAAGACTCCTCCGTGTGCCTTCCATCTTCTGGAACTTGCGGTTGTTAAGATCCTGAAGATTTTCGGCAATGGCCCGGTTGAGTTCCTCGATGCTGAAAAAGGTATGGTTCCGAAGCGCCGCCAGGATCCACCTCTCGGCGACTTGCACCGCCGACTCCACCTTGGCCTTGTCTTTCGGCTTGAGTCTGCGGGCAGGAATGATCACCGTACCGTAGTGGCAGGCCAGCTTATGATAGGTTGGATTGATCTCCGGTTCATAGTAGCAGGGTCTGGTCACGCCGGATTTGAGATTGTCCGGAACGAGGATCTCCGGAACGCCGCCGAAGAAGTGAAACGCCCGGACATTGGCCTCGATCCAGGAGGGAAGATCCTCGGAGAAAGCGGCCCGGGCAAACGTGTAGCTGCTGGCGCCCAAGGTGGCGACAAACAGGCGCGCCTCGCTGGATTGTCCGGAAACCGGATCCGTTACCGGGATCGTCTGGCCGGCATAATCGACAAAGAGTTTTTCCCCGGCCCGGTGGGTTTGGCGAAGGCTGACGTCGAGCTTGTCGCTCCAGCGATGGTACCGCTCGCAGAACTGGCTGTACTGATATCCGTCCGGGTTGGCCTGGCGATATTCCAGCCACAGCAGACGGAGGGTGACACTCTTGCGAGCCAGCTCCTTGCGGAGGTACTCCATCGCCGGCAGTCCCCGCTTCCCGGGAGACTCTTCCGGCGCGGATGGAAACAGCAGAGCCTCCAGACGACCGTCGTCCAGATCGGGTGCAAGAGGCCAACTCAGACCGGCATGCTTGGCGCGTTCCAGGTAGTCCCTGATGGTGCTGCGGGAAATGTTGCAACTCGTGGCAATCTGTTTTTTGGATAGCTTCTTCTCCCACTTCAACCGGAGAACTTCTTTTATGGTACGCATGGATAACCTTTCCGCCGTCATCGTGACCTCCCGGGTTTTTCCCGAAGGGTCTAACGGCTTTCATTGGGTTTATCCAGCGTCATCTACAACCTCACACAGGGGGTGGCGGAATGGATCGGATTCCCATGGCGGAATCAATCGGAATCGGGTGGCGACTTCAAACGGAATCAGGTGGCGGAATGAATCGGAATCGGGTGGCGACTTGCGCCGGAATACGCATCTTGTGAAAGCGGAAGTAATAATATATGTTTGGAGCATTACCATTCCTATAAAGTGATATTTTCGCAGGTGAACTCAATTTTCTCAAAATACAGGTAGTTGACACAAAGCCTCCAAAAGGGGTCATTTTGTAAACATTTTGTAAACAATAGTATGCTTGATGGAAATGATAACATATTGAAAATACAGTTGCAAATAAAAATAAATTACATAACGATTACAGAATATGTAAGTATTTGATAACAATAAAAAATATTGATTTCTCTACTGCTTCGTAATCAGCAGGTCAGCGGTTCGATCCCGCTCATCGGCTCCAGAATAATAACAAGGGGTTACAGGGAATATTCTGTAACCCTTTTTTTCTGTATCAGCCATTTTGTCCCCACTCTGTCCCCACT
>JAQTRB010000244.1 GCA_028712015.1 Syntrophales bacterium | reverse complement strand
TCGACAATATCGTTCCTTTTCACTATAGATGCAGCCGCAATAGGGCTGCCGATACATACCGCTCTCCTTGGAAATCCGCACCCCTTCGGACCAGCCCGCACGGAAATCCCGATAGAAGAACGGAATTCTCTGGATCCCGGCAATGTCCTCCGCAATCTCACGAATGAGAGCATGCTTCTGGAAGCGGCTGTAGAGGAGGGTTGTCGTAAACGCGTCAAACCCGTTCTCTTTCGCAAGCCGTGCGGTATACGAAAGCCGGAGACGATAACAGTGCCGGCAGCGTTCCCGCTCTCTGAAAGCAACCTCGCGCAAAAACAGTTCGAAGGGATATCCTTCCTCCCGGATGACCGAGAGGCACTCCCTTTCGGCGTAAGAGGCCAGTGTTTCGAGACGCCTTTGATATTCCCGATAGGGATGGATGTTGGGGTTGTAGAAAAGGCCGCGGATTTCGTGCCCATCGTCGCGGAGAATCCGCAGCGGATAGATCGTGCAGGGAGCGCAGCAGATATGGAGCAATATTTTCAAGATCGATCCCAAACCGGGATGCCGGGGGAACCCGTCCCGTATTGACGGCCTTTCTCAGAAGAGTTCCTTCTGATTGCCGGCAACCCAATTCCGCTGGAAGTGTTCATAGGCCCGCCGTGTCGCAATCCGCCCCCGCGCCGTCCGCTGAAGATAGCCCTCCTGGATCAGGTAGGGTTCGTAAACATCTTCGATCGTCGCCCTTTCTTCGCCAATCGCCGAGGAGAGGTTGTCAATGCCCACGGGACCGCCGTCGAATTTGTCGATCACCGTCAACAATATGGTCCGATCCATGTGATCGAAACCCTTTTCATCCACCTCGAACATCTCGAGGGCATTCACCGCCACCGCCCGCGTGATCCGTCCCTCGGCCCGAACCTGAGCGAAATCCCGGACCCGGCGGAGCAGCCGATTGGCAATTCGCGGCGTCCCCCGGGAACGACAGGCCATTTCAGCCGCACCGTCTTCGACGATGTTCACGGAGAGGATCCCGGCCGAACGGTGGATGATGACGGCCAGTTCCTCAGGCGTATAGAATTCGAACCGGAAGCTCATCCCGAAACGATCGCGCAGCGGCGAGGTCAAAAGACCCGCCCGGGTTGTGGCCCCGATCAGGGTAAATTTCGGAATTTCTAGCTTCATGGACCGCGCCGATGGTCCCTGGCCGATCAGAATATCGATGTGAAAATCTTCCATCGCCGGATAGAGGATCTCCTCCACGACATGGGAAAGGCGATGGATTTCATCGATGAACAGTACATCCTTTTCGTGCAGATTGGTCAGAATGGCGGCCAGATCCCCGGGTCTTTCAATGACCGGTCCGGAGGTCACCTTGATATCCACCCCCATTTCCCGGGCCATGATATAGGCGAGGGTCGTCTTCCCCAAACCCGGAGGGCCATAGAGCAGAACATGGTCCAGGGCTTCACGGCGCTGTTTGGCCGCTTCCATGAAGACGGAAAGATTCCGCTTGATCTTCTCCTGACCGATGTACTCCTCCAAGCATTTCGGACGCAGCGAAAAATCATACCCCTCATCCTCTTCGAGACCTTGTGGGATCGTCAGTGGATTTTTCGCGGATATTTCTCTGGAATTATCTTTTTTCACGTCGGGTCCCTATCCTCGCCGATGGGTTTCCGATACCGGACAGGCCTCAGACCTTATCCCGCCAGAAGGCGGAGCGCCTTCTTCAAAATACGGTCCAGGGAAAGGGATTCGGGCGCTTCCTTCATGATTTGTTCAACGGCATCCCTGGCCGAGGACCCCTTATAACCGAGATTCACCAGCGCAGACAAAGCGTCTTCTCTTGCCTGCTCACCCGTTCGGACCGCCACATCCTCCACCGGGGCGACATCCCGACCGAGATTCACCGCCTTGTCCTTCAGTTCCAGTATCATCCGTTCGGCCGTCTTGCGGCCGACGCCGGGAATCCCCGTCAGGCGTTTCAGGTCTTCCGCCGCGATCGCCCGGATCCACTCCCCCGCCGAAATGCCGGAAAGGATATTCACGGCCAGTTTGGGACCGATCCCGCCGACGGAGATCATCAATTTGAAGACCTCCCGTTCCTCGTCGGTATAGAATCCATAGAGGCTGATGGCATCCTCCCGAACATGGGTATGGATCTGGAGAACGACGTTGCAACCGGCCTCGGGCAGTTCGTAGAATGTGCTCAGAGGAACGATGACGCGGTAGCCCGTCCCGTGAACATCCACCACGCATTGGGAGACCGATTTCTGAATGAGAATGCCGCTGAGCCGGGCGATCATATCAGAGGGTATCCGTCTTTCGAAAATGAAGCTGGCAGATGGCAACGGCCAGCGCATCGGCCGCATCGGGCGGCGGCAGTTCCGGAAGTTTCAGGATAGCCCGGACCATCGTCTGGACCTGCCCTTTTTCCGCCCGTCCGTACCCGACAACCGCTTTCTTGATCTCCAGGGGACTGTATTCGAACACCGGCAGGCCGCCGTCCGCCCCGGCCAGAATCGCCACGCCCCGAACATGACCCTGTTTGATCAGGCTGCGAATATTCTTGCCGAAAAATATATTCTCGATCGCCAGGACCTGCGGTTCCGCTCGGCGTATCACATCAACGATTCCATCACGGATGGTCTGAAGACATGCAGCAAGGGAGGCGCCCCGGATGGGCTTGATCTCGCCGTGAAAAAGACACGACAGGCCGTTTGCGACCTCCTCGACCACCCCATATCCCGTCACATGGCTGCCCGGGTCGATCCCCAAAACCCTCAACGTAGACGCCCCTTTCCCGAAATTTCAAGCCATCGGCCATATTCGTTTTTCCGCTTGCATCCGGTCGTTTTTCATCTACTGGCTCAGCTTCTCCATGACATCATCGGAGATATCGAAATTGGCATATACGTTCTGGACGTCGTCGTTGTCCTCCAATTTTTCCATGAGTTTGAGCATCTGTTCCGCCTTCCCCGCCTCCAACTTGATGGTGTTCTGCGGAATTTTGCCGACGCGCGCTTCCAGATATTTCCATCCCTTCTGGTCGATGATCTTCTTGACCGCCTCGAAGGAAACGGGATCCGTGATCACCTCCCATTCGGTTTCCTGATCCCGAACATCCTCCGCGCCCGCCTCCAGCGCGGCCTCCATCAGCGCATCCTCGCCAACCGCCTTCTTTTCGAATACGATGCTCCCCTTTTTATCGAACATCCAGGCGACGCAACCGTTTTCGCCAAGGTTTCCCCCGTGCTTGGAGAAGATATGGCGGATCTCGGCCACGGTACGATTCTTGTTATCCGTCATCACATCGACGATCACCGCAACGCCCGCCGGACCATAACCCTCATAGGTCACCTCTTCATAAGCGGCGGCACCATCCAACC
>JAQTRB010000243.1 GCA_028712015.1 Syntrophales bacterium | reverse complement strand
GTTTCCCGCTTCCCGGACCCGGCCCCGTCACGATAACGAGAGGTTTTTCCGTGGGGATATACTCGTTGGCCCCATATCCCTCATCACTGACAATGGCGTCGATGTCCGTCGGATAACCTTTCGTGAATCGGTGTGTATAGACACGAATGCTTCTCCTCTCCAGCTTGTTTTTGAACAGTTTGGCTGCCGGCTGGTTCTCGAAACGGGTAATGACGACCCCCAACACATCGATTTCCCATTCCCGCAGGTCGTCTATCAGCTTCATCGCGTCGGTATCGTAAGTGATCCCGAAATCCGCCCGGATTTTCTTGCGCTCGATGTCACCGGCATAGATGCACAAAAGGATGTCTGCCTTCCCCTTCAGTTGTTGAAGCAGGCGCATCTTCACATTGGGATCGTAGCCGGGAAGAACACGGGCGGCGTGGTAGTCGAAAAGGAGTTTGCCGCCGAACTCGAGATAGAGTTTGTTATCGAAACGACCAACCCTGTCCAAGATTGCCGACATCTGTTCCTGCAAATAACGCTCGTTGTCGAACCCCGTTGTTCCCATTCTTCCTCCGGTAACGATCAAGGGGGGCTGGAGGGCGGTGCGTCCTCAAACCCTGAAGGAGTGGTGCCTGGGGCGGGAATCGAACCCGCACAGCCCTAAGGACCGAGGGATTTTAAGTCCCTTGCGTCTACCAATTCCGCCACCCAGGCCTGCTTCTTGATGCTGGGAATCTATATGCCCTCGGGAAATGGCTGTCAAGAAATTCATTCCCCGCCGTGGTCAAATTCAATAATGGATGTTGTGGAAATGCCCGTCTCCGCATGGGATGTCACCGTGATCTTTTTATGGAAAATTTCGGCATTCTGTGCCAACGTGCGCCATTCGCCAAAGGCCGATAGTCCTATGAATATTCCCCATGAAAAACTTGATATCCTGATTGCCGGCGGAACGCTTCTGACAATGTCTCCTCCCGGGGAAATTATAGAAAACCCGTGTATCGGGATCCGGAACGGCAAAATCGAATTCATCAGTAAAGAGAGCATTCCTGCCGACCCTCGCAGTGATGCCAGAGAGATTATCGATGCCTCGGGCTGCATCGTAATGCCGGGGCTGATCAACGTCCACACTCATCTCGCGATGACCTGTTTCCGGGGCCTCGCCGACGACATCCCGTTGATGAGCTGGCTCAATGACCATATCTTTCCCGCCGAAGCGAAGTTTATCAATCGCCGGACTGTGCACGCCGGCGCCATGCTGGGCATCGCGGAGATGCTCCTTTCCGGGACGACGACCTTCTGCGACGGATATTTTTTTGAGGGGGAGGTTGGCCGAGCTGCGATCACGGCGGGAATGCGTGGGGTTATTGCCCAGGGATTTATTGATATCGGAACCCCCGACCAGACGAAAGATTCCGAAAAATCAATAATCGCGGAACGTTTCGTGGAACGTTGGCGCGATCGTTCTTCACTGATCACACCGGCTCTGGTCTGTCACTCTCCCTATACCTGCTCCCCGGACACCCTACGGACCGTCAAGGCCATCGCGCAGCGCCATGGCGTCTCATTTCAGATCCATGTTTCGGAAACGCGTGAAGAGGTCAGGCTGATCCGGTCCCGCTACGGAAAAAATCCGCTTCAACATCTCCATGATCTGGGCATACTGGATCAAGATACCATCGCTGCGCACTGCATTTGGCTGGACAGCGTGGAAATCGATCTCCTCGCCGAAGGTCGGGTTAAGGTGGCGCATGACCCTGAGAGCAATATGAAGCTTGGCGCAGGGGTAGCTCCTGTATCGGAAATGTTGCGTCGCGGCATTGATGTCGGGCTCGGCACGGACGGTTCCGCGAGCAACAACAACCTCGATCTCTTCGGGGAGATGAGCATGACGGCAAGAATACACAAACTCTTCACCGGCGATCCCACAGTGATCAAGGTGGAAAAGGCGGTTGAGATGGCGACAATAGGCGGCGCGCGCGTCCTCGGCATGGCGGACCGAATCGGTTCCATCGTTCCGGGCAAAGTGGCGGACATCATTCTCGTGGACACGAGGAAACCCCATCTGACGCCGCTTTATCACCCCTTTTCTCATCTGGTGTATGCCGCCCGTGGCGCAGACGTCGTCACCAGCATCATCGGAGGAAAGATTGTAATGAAGGATCGCCGCCTGCTGACAATCGACACCGGTTCGGTGATGGCGGAGGTCCGGCGAATCGCTTCCCGGATCAGCGGCAAGTAGGAAAATAGGAGGTCACATGAAAACAACATTATTTTTTGGGAGAATGCCTTCCTTTCTGATCCTGCTTCTATTTCTTTTTCCGGCCGGCGCTTCTGCCGTTCCAAGGGAGGTTGTGATCTTTCCCAACTCGGCACGGGTAACGGATGTCGTCCGGATTTCCCCGCAGGCTACGGGCCAGGGAAGCCTCAAAGCCTTGGCAACTCTCCCAGCGCAGGCGGTTCCCGAGTTGCTGACCACCCGTCTCGATCCGAATGTTCCACTGAGAATCGAGGATCAATCCTGGCGGCAGATCAATCGTCAGGAAGAGGGGAAGATCGCCGAACTGCAGAAAAAGTTACAGCATTTGAAAATGGAAAAGATCGCCATGCTTGCCGCCTTCCAGTCACTGGAAGCCCAGCTTCAGTTTTGGCAAGCGCAGGCCAAGACCAAGGCCAGGACGTCTGACGAGACGGTCGGTCTCGCGGCCCTGATCGGCAAAAATGTCAAAAAGGATATGCAGGAAAAGCTTACGCTCGAACCGGATCTGGAACGGTTGGACAAGATAATCCGCGAGTTGCAAGACGAAATCAACAGAATCGCCGGTCAGAAGGACACGCTCTGGGAGGTCACTCTGATCCTGAGCGGCTCCCCGGTGCGTGAAACCAATCTGACAATGACCTATACCCTCAAAGGTTGCGGATGGCTTTCTCACTACCGTCTTGACGCCCGCCCGCGCGACGGCGTCATCCGCTTTGCCTGGGAGGCTGAAATATGGCAGAGTTCCGGCATTGATTGGAATCAGGCGGAAACGGAACTTGCCACCCTTCAACCCCTTTCCGCAATTGCGCCTCCGGATCTTCCTCCTTGGATTATCCGTCCCCGTCCCGGGGTCCTGATGACTCAGGATCGTCAGAAGGCGGAGCTCAGGGCGGCGTCGGCGGCCGTGGCTGCCCTTTCCGCTGAAGCTCAAGATGAATCGGCTCCCAGCGAGACGCGCCGGACAACCTATGCGGTCTGGTCGCTTGGAAAGAGGACGATTCCCGCCGGTTCCCGTAGACGTCTGAATATTCGGGAAGAGGTCTGGCCGGCCGAATTTATTCACCTCCTCCGACCGAGTCAGACATCCCAATCCTTCATTCGGGCCGCTGTGAATCTTCCGGAGGGAAGA
>JAQTRB010000242.1 GCA_028712015.1 Syntrophales bacterium | reverse complement strand
GTAGAAGATTGAGCCGTACTGCCCAACCCCTTCCTGGATTCGGGCGCCTCCCAAATCGATGATCCCGATGATCGGTGCTCCGGCTTTGATGGCCAGGTCCATCAGATGGCAGATCTTGCCGGAATGCGACTTTCCGAGGGACCGTCCCATGACCGTGAAATCCTGCATATAGACGTAGACCAGACGGCCGGCAATCGTTCCCGAACCGACCACGACGCCGTCTCCGGAATACTTCTCCTTGTCCATCCCTAACTTCGTCTATTGATGGGTAACAAACATCTCCAACTCGGTGAAGCTGCCCGGGTCCAGCATCAAGTCGATCCGCTCCCGGGCGCTGAGCTTGCCTCTTTCGTGTTGTTTGTCGAGCTTCTTCCGGCCGCCCCCCGAACGTGCAAGGGCCAATTAGGCCTTCAACTCTTCATTTTTCTCCTTAAACGTTCCAATCCCCTTTCCAACCTCGCTTGAAAAAACCGGGCGAGGGTGTATTCTGTTTCGCCACCCTCGCCTTGGCGACTCCCAATATAGCGAAACCGCCTTATGCCGGTCTCGGCAGACCCGTGACAATCTGCGACTGGATCATTCTCGGAAGCATCATATGATGGCGCGGACAGATCGAGCGCGGATTCTGGTAGACGCCGTTGGCGAATGCCACCATGTACCGGCGAATCTCTCCGAAACGGATCACCTCATCCACGAACCCCTTCTTCGCGCAGTAGATCGGCTTCGACGTTTCCTCGTAGTGTTTCACCATCTCGTTCATCTTGTCGATCACCGGACCCAAAGACCTGCCCGCGTCCTTTTCCTTCACCAGCCGCCGGGCATAACTGGCCGCCGCCGCCGTCTCCCCGTGCATCACGTTGATCTCCGTCGCGGCCGTCCCGAGCGTGAAAGCGCAATGGTTGTTCGCCGTCGGACCGCCCATGACGTAATGCGCCGCCGCGGTGCCCTTCCGCAGAACCACCAGCATCATCGGCAATTTCGTCTGTTCGATCGAATAGATCAGCGATTGCCCCAGCCCCAGCAGTTCCGCCTTTTCCGCCGTATCCCCAACGTCGATTCCCGATGTATCCTGGAGCCAAACGATCGGAACCCGGTCGCGACCGCACTGCGTCACGAACTCGTTCATCTTGATCAGTCCCTGACGGTACAGTTTACCGCCCACCGCCCCGTATTCGTTGGTGTACTCCGGGTAGTTCGGCAACAGGCCCTGCCGGTTTCCGATCACCCCGAGCAAAAATCCGTCCATCTTCACCAGACCCGTGTACACCTCGGGACCGTACCCCGCGCGGAATTCCATGTGTTCCGAATTGTCCGCCAGCCGCGCCAGGACGTTGTCGAAATCGTAGCCCGCCTTCGCATTCACCGGAACCAGCGACGCGATCTCCTCCGGCGAGTACTTCGGCTCCGCCGGCGGGGCCACGCGGAAGAAACGCGGGTTGTACGCCGGCATCTCGGCCATGTATCCCTTCAGCGCATCCAGAACCTCCGTTTCCTTCTCGAACACGGCGGTAAAGAATCCCGTTTCGTCATAATGGATCTTCACGCTCCCGGGCGGCACCGACTTGAAATGACGCGTCGCCGCGATCAGCTCCTCGGCGCCCGCCTCGTCGAAGTACCCCTTCGGACTCATCCCGCTGACGATCCCGCCGCCGCCCACGGCGATGTTCGCATTGTTGTGCGCCAAAAGAATCGTCGGGCTCACCCCCTGGTAGCCGCCGCCGGCGGGATTCGTCCCGTAGATCCCCGCCAGAACGGGAATCCCCATCTGCTCCAGCTCCGCGTGTCGGAAAAAGCAGGTCCCCTGGCCCCGGCGGTTGGCGTACACCTTCTCCTGCTCCGGCAACTTCACGCCCGAACAGTTCACCAGCCATACCAACGGCAGGTTCATGATCTTCGCCAGATCCGTCACCCGAAGGTTGTTGTCCGCCTGACCGGCAATCCAGGCCCCGGCAATCCACTTGTTGTTGAAGCCGATCAGCACGCACCACTTCCCGGCGATTCGCGCCAGGCCGTCCACCACCCCCGTGCTCCCCGACTCCTCGTTCTCCGGATCGTAAATCGTGTGCAGCGGACAGAAGGTCCCCGGATCGACGACATACTCGATTCGTTCCCAGACGGTCATCTCGCCCCGCTTGTGGACCAGATCAACCGGGATCCCGAAATTCTTGATGCGCTCGACCTCGGCATCGATCTCTCTCATGATCGTCTCGATCTGCTCGACGTTTGCCTTCATCCGCTCCTTCTGCGCCGGCCGAAGCGGCTTTCCAATATCGTCCATCTTTGCAAAATAAGGTCTCATCTCTTTCTCCCTTGATTTATCGGTTTGCCTTGCGGATCCCCAGTTGGTCCTGCGCAATGATGAACTTGCAGACATTCGCCGACCCCTCCACCATCGCGTAGGTCGGCGCATCCCGGAAGTAGCGCGCCACCGGATACTCCGTCGAATATCCGTACGCCCCGAGAATTCTCATCGCATACTGCGAACATTTGTAGGCCAGTTCCCCGGCAAGATATTTCGCCTGCGCCACTTCCAGATTGTTGCTCAGATTCCCCTGATCCTTCTGCCACGCCGCCTTGTACACCATCAGCCGCGCCGCCTCGATGTCCGTCACCATCTGCGCAACCAGATCCTGGTTCATCTGGAACATCCCGATCGCCTGACCGAACTGCTCCCGCTCCATCGCGTATTTCGTCACCGCATCCAGGCAGGCCTGCGCCAATCCGACGCCCCCCGCCGCCGCCGACAAACGCGACTGCGCCAGCGACCCGAAAACGATCTTCGCGCCGTCCCCCGGCTTCGCGAGGATGTTCCCCTTCGGCACCTTCGTGTTCTCCAGAATGATTTCGCCGGTCGGCGAAGACCGTGAACCCATCTTGTCCAGATCCGTGACCGTGATCCCGTTGGACTTGTCGTCCAGCTCCAGAACAAAAGCCGACAGTCCCCTGGCGCCCTGGCTGCGATCCGTATAGGCATAATAGATATTGATTCCCCCCACCGTCGCATTCGAAATCCAGGTCTTCGTCCCGTTGAGCAGCCAGTGATCCCCCTTGTCCTCCGCCGTCGACTTGATCGCCATCACATCCGAGCCCGCCTGTGGCTCCGTGATCGCAAACGCCCCGAGCATCTCGGCGCTCACAAGCTTGGGAATGTATTTCTTCTTCAGTTCGTCCGACCCGTACCGGAGGATCGTATAGGCGCAGCCCAACTCCTGCATGTTGATCTGCACCCGAAGCGAACTCGACGCCCGCGCGATCTCCTCCGTGATGATCATCGCCGCCAGCCAGCCCATCATGTTCCCGCCGTACTCCTCGGGAATGACGGTCCCGAACAGGCCCAGTTCCGCCATCGGCTTGACCGCTTCCTCATAAGGGAAATAATG
>JAQTRB010000023.1 GCA_028712015.1 Syntrophales bacterium | reverse complement strand
AAGAAGGATGTCGTCATCCTGCTGGACAGCATCACCCGTTTGGCCCGCGCCTACAACACGGTCGTGCCGCCCTCCGGCAAGGTCCTCTCCGGCGGCGTCGATTCCAACGCGCTCCACAAACCGAAGCGGTTCTTCGGGGCGGCGCGGAACATCGAAAACGGGGGCAGTTTGACGATCATCTCCACGGCCCTGATCGACACGGGAAGCCGCATGGACGAGGTGATCTTCGAGGAATTCAAGGGGACCGGCAACATGGAACTCCATCTCGATCGCCGGATCGCCGATCGGCGGGTATTTCCGGCATTCGACCTGATCCGTTCGGGGACGAGGAAAGAGGAACTGCTCATCCCGAAGAACAATCTCAACCGGATCTGGATCTTGCGGAGACTCCTCCAGGAGATGAACCCCGTCGACGCGATGGAGTTCATTATGGACAAGGTCCGCAAGACGGAGAACAATCAATTGTTCCTGGATTCGATGAACCAGTAGGTTCGTCGCCGAAATAGTGCTTGAATTTGAAAAATATTGGATTATAATCCACTTTCTTCGCCGACGGGATGCATCCGCGGCGGACGTTTGAAGGAATTCGAAGGAGAGGTACATTATGAAGAACGGGATTCATCCGGAATACAAGGAAACCACCATCACCTGCGTCTGCGGGAATGTGATCAAGACAAGGTCCACCAAGCAGGACATCAAGACGGAAATCTGTTCCCAGTGTCATCCCTTCATGACGGGGAAACAGAAAATCATGGACACCGCGGGGCGCGTGGAACGGTTCAACAAGAAGTACGCCGGCCAGGAGAAAAAGGCGTAGCAGGCTGCAAAACGTGGATCATTCCCAAGGGGGGGTCCCGCGGCGGGCGCGGGTTCTCCCGTCTTTGCCATTTCGGAACCGCGCCGGGCTGCCGGCGTCGTCTTTCGGAAAGTCTTTCCTTCCACAGACTGGAACAAGAACCGGCGGTGACGGCCCTTTGCGTCCGGACGGTCCGGATCTTTTCCCGCGGCGGTGAACGCGGCGGATTTCTGAACAGGTTACGATGTTTTCTCGATTGAAGGATATCGAATCCCGGTACCGGGATCTGGAGCAGCTCCTGAGCGACCCGGCCATCGTCGGCAAACCCGGGATTTATCAGAAATATGCCAAGGAGCACTCCGATCTCAATCCGCTGGTCGAAACCTTCCGGGAATACGAAAAAACCAGACGCCGCATCGATGAGGACCAGGCGCTTCTCCGGGAAAGCGACGAAGAGTTGCGGGAGCTCGCCCGGGAGGAGCTGCCCCAATTGCAGGAATCCCTGGAATCTCTCGTGGAAAAGCTGCGGGTCCTTCTGCTGCCGCGGGACCCGAACGACCAGAAGAACGTGATCCTCGAAATCCGGGCAGGGACGGGTGGGGATGAGGCGGGCCTCTTTGCGGAGGACCTCTTCCGAATGTATGCCCGCTTTGCGGAGACCGCCGGCTGGAAAATCGAGGTGATGAGCAGCACCCCCGCCGGCGGAATGGGCGGGTTCAAGGAGATCATCGCGCTGATCTCGGGGAAGGGCGCCTTCAGCCGGTTGAAATACGAAAGCGGCGTCCACCGGGTCCAGAGGGTGCCGATCACCGAAGCGCAGGGACGGATCCACACCTCGGCGGTGACGGTGGCGATCCTGCCGGAGGCGGACGAGGTGGATCTGCAGATCGACCCCAACGACCTCCGGATCGATGTCTTCCATTCCAGCGGCCACGGCGGGCAGAGCGTAAACACGACCGATTCGGCCGTCCGGATCGTCCATCTGCCGACCGGCCTGATCGTGACCTGCCAGGACGAAAAATCCCAGCTCAAGAACAAGCACAAGGCGATGAAGGTCCTCCGGGCGCGGCTCCTCGATGCGGCGATGAAGAAACACAACGACGCGATCTCCGAGACGAGAAAGAGCCAGGTGGGAAGCGGGGATCGGAGCGAACGGATCCGCACCTACAACTTTCCGCAGGGACGGGTGACGGACCATCGGATCGGTCTCACCTCCTACAGCCTGGAGAATTTTCTCAACGGCGAAATCGGTTTCATGATCGACGGCCTGACGACCCATTTCCAGGCCGAGACCCTCAAACAAACGGGGCATTGACCCGGTGCGCATTCCCCAGGCCCCGGCGTGGAAACAAACCGTATCCTTGCCGGGAAGACCTGTGGGCGGGGATTTCCGATTCGCATCCGGAGCCGGTTTCCGAACCGTGCAGGAGAAGGCAGTGAAAGATGACCGATATCCGGACCATCCTCCACCGTGCGACCCGCGATCTTGCCGCAAGCGGCAGCCCCTCCCCCAGGCTCGATGCCGAAGTGCTTCTGGCCCGCCTCCTGGGGGTCGACCGGACGCAGCTCTGCCTGCACCCGGAAAAGGAACTGTCGGAACGGGATTCCGCGGGGTTTGCGCGCTGGACGGAGAGACGCATCCAGGGCGAACCGGTCGCCTACATCCTGGGGGAGAAGGAGTTCTGGTCGCTCCGCTTCGAGGTTGGCCCCGAGGTTTTGATCCCGCGGCCGGAGACGGAATGCCTGGTCGAGGAGGTGCTGAGGCTTTGCCTCCCCCCCGGAGAGGGTCTGCTGCTGATCGATGTCGGAACGGGGAGCGGCGCGATCGCCGTGGCTCTGGCCCGGGAGTTGCCCGCGGCCCGTCTGGTTGCCACGGACCTCTCGCCGGGGGCGCTTGCGGTCGCCCGCAGGAACGCGCTGGCCCACGGCGTGGCCGACCGGATGACTTTGGTTCGGGGGGATCTCCTCACGGCCGTTTCCGCGGATTTTGACGTCATCTGCGCCAACCCGCCTTACATTCCGGAGGATCGGTACGATGAGTTGCCGGCGGGGATCCGGGATTTCGAACCGCGCGAGGCGCTGATTGCCGGTCCGGGTGGTCTGGACATGTGCCGGAGAATCATCCGGGAGGGGATGGTTTGCCTGAAGCCGGGCGGTCGAATCTTCCTGGAGATCGGCGAAGGGCAACGGGACCCAGTCGAGGCGCTCTTCCGGGAGACGGGCGGTTATCGGGAGATTCGCTTCCGGAAGGACTACGGCGGGATCGACCGCGTCGTGTCGGCGCAGAAGAAGGGGGAGCGGTGATCTTCGCGATCCCTCCGCGCGCTGGACATTTTTCGACCCTGTCGCTGCTCGCCGCGCTGCGCGCACGGCGTGCCCCGGAAAATCTCCAATGCGCGCTTCCGGGATCGCGATTCCACCGCTTGACGAAGAATAAACAGGACAATGGGGTCACCCAGTAAAGGGGATGAACAATGGACAAGATGGTGATTGTCGGCGGGAACAGACTTCAGGGAGAGGTCCGGATCAGCGGCGCCAAGAACGCCGCGTTGCCGGTCCTGGTTTCGTCGTTGCTCGTCGATGGATGGAGCACCTTTCACAACATCCCGGATTTGATGGACATCAAGACGGTCAAGAAGCTGCTGCGAAGCCTCGGGGTAAAGGTCGAAGGAGGGACTACGGTCCGGATTCACGCCGGCGATATCGCCAACTGCGAGGCCTCCTATGACCTGGTCCGGACCATGCGGGCCTCGATCCTGGTGCTGGGACCCCTGGTGGCGCGGATGGGGGAGGCGAGAGTGTCCCTGCCGGGCGGCTGCGCGATCGGGGCGAGGCCGGTGAATCTCCATATCCGGGCGCTCCAGGAGATGGGGGCGGAGGTGACGCTGAAGGACGGGTATGTCGAGGCGAAGGCGTCGCGCCTGAAGGGGGCGACCATCTATTTCGACATCTCCACGGTGACCGGCACGGAAAACATCATGATGGCCGCGACGCTGGCGGAAGGAACGACGATTCTGAAAAACGCAGCCCGCGAGCCGGAGATTGTCAACCTGGCCGAAACGTTGATCGGCATGGGGGCGAGGATCCGCGGGGCGGGAAGCGATGTGATCACGATCGAAGGGGTGGAGTCGCTTCATCCGGTCGAGGCGGCGGTGATTCCCGACCGGATCGAAACGGGGACCTTCCTGATCGCTGCCGGAGTGACCGGCGGGGATATCCACATTCTCGGCGGCGAACCGAACCACAACGAGGCGCTGATCGCCAAACTCCGGGACGCCGGAATGAAGATCGAGACTCAGGGGGATGCGCTGCGAGCCGCGGGCGGCGGCATCAAAAGCGTGGATGTCCAGACCCTCCCCTATCCGGGCTTCCCGACGGATCTGCAGGCGCAGATCATGGCCCTGATGGCCCTCGGCAACGGTTTGAGCGTGATTACCGAGACGGTTTTCGAAAACCGCTTCATGCATGTCGGCGAGATGATGCGGATGGGTGCGGACATCGTCATCCAGGGAAAGAGCGCGATCGTCCGCGGAGTGCCGAAACTCCGCGGTGCGCCGGTGATGGCGACGGATCTGCGGGCGTCGGCCTCCCTGATCCTGGCCGGCCTCGCCGCGGAGGGGACGACGACCCTTTCCCGCGTCTATCACATCGATCGGGGCTATCAGCGGATCGAGGAGAAGCTGTCGGCGCTGGGGGCCGATATCCGCCGCGTTTCCGGATAGGCCGCTTCAAAAACGCCCGTCTGCTTCGTTTCCCTCATCCTTACGCCGTTCAACGTACGCCAAAAGTACGCCTCACGGCTCAGGATATCGGGGGCCTTGCATCCGGGCATTTTTGAACAGCCTATAAACGGATTGAATGGTGGGGGGATCATGAAGATCATCAGAACGGACAGCGCGGAATTCGAGGGGCGTTTCCGGAAGATCCGGGAACGGGGCCGCCTATTCGATGCCGGGCTCTGGGAGGAGGTCGGCCGGATCGTGGAAGAGGTCGGCCGGCGGGGGGATGAGGCCCTCTTTGAATACACGGCCCGGTGGGACGGCCATGCCGTGACCGCCGAAACGGTGGAGGCCTCCGCGGAGGAGCGGAAGGCGGCCGCCGCGCAGCTCCCTGCGGAGGATCGGGAGGTTCTCCGCCTGGCCGCGGGGAGGATCGAACGGTTTCACGAACGTCAGCGCCGCGAGGGGTGGACGGCTTCGGACGAAGAGGGGGTGGAACTCGGTCAGAGAATTCTTCCGCTGGCGCGCGTCGGCATCTATGCGCCGGGGGGGCTGGCCTGCTACCCCTCCACGGTTCTGATGACGGCCATTCCCGCCCGGATCGCGGGCGTCGGCGAGATCATCCTCGTAACGCCTTCCCGGGACGGGCGGCTCCATCCGCTGATCGCCGCCGCGGCAGAAATGGGGGGCGTGAACCGGATCTTCAAGATCGGCGGCGCCCAGGCGATCGCGGCGCTGGCCTTCGGCACGGAGTCGATTCCGCGTGTCGATAAGATTGTCGGTCCCGGGAACGCCTATGTGGCCGCGGCCAAGAAGATGGTCTTCGGCCGGGTTGCGATCGACATGATCGCCGGCCCCAGCGAGATCCTGATCATCGCCGACGGGACGGGCGATGCCGCCTTCGCGGCGGCCGATCTGCTGGCCCAGGCCGAGCATGACGAGATGGCCGGCGCCGTTCTTCTGACGCCCGACGAATCGTTTGCAACGGCCGTGGCCGGGGAGATCGAAAAGCGTCTTGCGGACCTCCCGCGCGGGGAGATTGCCGCCCGCGCGCTGGAGGCGTTCGGCGCCCTGGTGGTGACCCGGGATCTCGCCGAGGCGGTCGCGCTGGCCGACCGTTTCGCTCCGGAACACCTCGAACTGATGGTGGAGACCCCCCGGGAACTCCTCGCGAAGCTCCGGAACGCGGGCGCGATTTTTCTGGGGATGCACACCCCGGAGACGCTGGGCGATTACGTGGCGGGGCCCAGCCATGTGCTCCCGACCGGGGGAACGGCCCGTTTTTCCTCTCCGCTCGGGGTTTACGATTTCATCAAGCGGACCAGCATCCTCTCCTTTTCACGGGATGCGCTCGAGCGGTTCGGGGAGGCGGCCATCCGCTTCGCGGAGATGGAGGGTCTCGAGGGGCACGCCCGTTCCGTCCGCCTCCGATTTCATAAAAAGATCTTGACAAAAGATTCCCGTTGATTAAGATGAGCCCTCGTTTTCGACAGGGAATGCTTAAACTTTTTTGGGCGGGCGTAATTCAGTGGTAGAATGTCAGCTTCCCAAGCTGGACGTCGTGGGTTCGAGTCCCATCGCCCGCTCCATTTGATCTGATGTCCATTCGGCCCTGCGGGGAAAAGGCGGAAAGGTCTGTTTTTTTCCTTGCAACCGGCCCGTTTGTGTGTTAGGGGATACCAAAATCATCGGCGGGTTTTGATGAGTGGGCTTAAGCCCACTTTTTTTTTCCGAGAACTGGGTGTTGCGCATGCAAAGCCATGGGGAACAGATCCGGCAACTGGCCGAACCGCTTCTCTCGTCCGAGGGGATGGAACTGGTTTGGGTCGAATGTCTGAAGATGCAGTCCCGTTGGCTGGTGCGTCTCTACATGGATCGTGAAGGGGGCGTGACGGTGGATGACTGCGCGCGGATCAGCAACCAGTTGGGGGATCTGCTCGATGTCCATGACGTTCCCCCCGGCCCCTACACGCTGGAGGTCTCTTCGCCCGGTCTCGACCGGCCCCTGGACCGCGACAAGGATTTTCTGAAATACCGCGGTTCGCGGATCCGACTCCGGCTGGGAGAAAAGATCGAGGGGCGGCGCAATTTCTGCGCCGATCTGCTCGATTATGAGGACGGCAGCGACGGGAAGGTTCTCGTGGTGCAGGCGGATGGCCGGACTTTCCGGATCCCCCGGAAGGCGGTGGTCAAGGCCAATCTGGAATATATCCTATGAATGTCGCCGGGGATCGATCCCGGAGTGTACTGAATGATCACGGAGGTTTTTACATGTTTCCGGAACTGAAACGGCTGATCGAACAGATGGGCAAGGATCGCGGCATCGACCGGGAGATTATTGTCAAGGCTCTCGAGGATGCCATGCTGACGGCGGCCCGCAAGAAACTGGGACCCGATGTCGAATTGGAGGCCCATTACAACGATGAGGCCGGAGAGATCGAGGTTTTCCAGTTCAAAACGGTGATGGAGAAGGTTCTGGATCCGGAAACCCAGGTTTCGCTGACGGAGGCGAGAGATTCCCTGGATGAGGAGGCGGAACCGGGCGACAGCCTCGGGATCAAAATCGAAACCAGCACCTTCGGCCGGATCGCCGTTCAAACCGCGAAACAGATCATCATCCAGCGCGTGAAGGATGCGGAACGGGACAACATCTACGAAGAGTATCACACCAAAAAGGGGGATCTGTGCAACGGGTTCGTGCAGCGGTTCGAGGGCGGGAACATCATCGTGAATCTGGGCCGCGCCGAAGGGATCATCCCCGTTTCGGAGCAGATCTTCAAGGAATCCTACAAGCGTGGCGAGCGCATCCGGGCCTTTATCTGTGATGTGAAGAAGATCACGAAGGGTCCCCAGATCATCCTCTCCCGGACCCATCCCAGTTTCCTCAAGGCCCTCTTTGAAGTGGAAGTTCCGGAAATCTCAGAGGGATTGATCGAAATCATCAATGTCTCGCGGGAACCGGGCAAGCGCTCCAAGATTGCCGTCAAGAGCCGGGACAAGGATATCGACCCGGTGGGCGCCTGCGTCGGGATGCGGGGGACACGGGTCCAGAGTGTCGTCCAGGAGCTCCGCGGGGAAAAGATCGATATCATCCCCTATGCGGAGGATCAGGCCAAATATGTCTGCAGCGCCCTCTCCCCGGCAAAGGTGAACCGGGTCTTCGTCGATGACGAGAACCGGGCGATGGAGGTGATCGTTCCGGACGATCAGCTCTCGCTGGCCATCGGAAAAAACGGGCAGAATGTGAGGCTGGCCGTGAAATTGACCGGCTGGAAGATCGATGTCAAGAGCGAATCGACGGTGGCCGCAAAGGCGGACGAGGGGTACAAGTCCCTCATGAAAATCCCGGGGATCGGCGAGGCCACGGCGGAACGACTGTTCAAGGTGGGGCTGAAGAGCATGGCGATGCTGGCGGCCGCCGATTCCGAACAGCTGGCGGCGATCCCGGGCGTGGGCGAGAAGACCGCCGCGATCTGGATCGAAGAAGCGGGAAAAATGCTCGATCAGGAGGTCGGCGGGGAAAAGGTGGTTCCGGCTTAGAATATCCTCGGATGTGAATTTGGATGGGGGGAGATTGTTGGGCATGGCGAAAAAAAGAGTATACGAACTGGCCAAGGAGTTGGGGCTGGAAAACAAGGAACTGATTTCGCGCCTGGAAAAGATCGGCATTGCGGTCAAATCCCACTCGAGCACCCTTGAAGAGGGCGATCTGGAGAGGATTCAAACGGAACTGCTTGCCCCGGAAGCCCGGGAGGTGGTCGAAAAGAGGATCAAGTCCACGGTTATCCGGCGGAGGGCGGTTCGCGCGGTGCCGGAGGAGATTCCCGCGGAGGAGGTCGCCCCCCCGCCGGAAATGAAGGAAGAGCCGCGCGAGGCGGAGAAGAAGGGCGCCGAGACGAAACCCGCGGAGCCCCTCCCCGAGGTTCCTCCCCCGGAAGCGCCGGTGAGGACATCCATCTATCGGGAATCGCCGCTCGACAGCGCCATTCCCGCGAAGAAGCCGGCAGCGGTCAAGGCGCGTGTTTCCGCGCCGGCGGCGGAGGAAACCGCGCCCAAGCCCGCGGCGGTTGTCTCCGGAGAGCCGGAAGCGAAACCGGCGACGATCAAACCGGAAATGACGGCGGCGGAAAAGAAGAGCGAAGCTCAGAAAAAACCGGGTACCGAAACCGCGGAGAAGATCCCGGAGCCGGCGGAAAAGCCCCTGCCCGAATCGGCCCCGACGCCTCGCGAAATCAAGCGCCCCTCCGAGCAGGATCGCCGACCGCAGCCCCCCCCGGCCGGTCGAAAAGAGATCCCCCGCAGACCGGAACTGAAAATCGTCAAGGATATCGGGGCCTCCGGTCCTCTTCCTCCCCGCACGGAAAAATCCGGCCGGCAGCCGGAAGCCGAGAAACCGAAGATGAAGGGTTGGAAGGCGCCCGTCGAGGTTCTGATGGGCGAAGCGCCGCCGCGGAAGAAATCCGTGCTCAAGAAACTGGTGGACCGGAAGGGTCGGCAGATCGAGGTTGATCGCGACGAGCGGCCGTCAAAATGGCGGGAAGAGAAGAAGGTCGCGCCGGTCAAGATGAAAAAGACCCAGATTACCACGCCGAAGGCGATCAAGCGCAGGATCCGGGTGGACGAAGCGATCAGCGTCGGCGAGTTGGCCAAGCGGATGGGGGCCAAGGCGTCGGACGTGATCAACAAGCTGATCGGTCTGGGTCTGATGGTGACCATCAACCAGGCGATCGATTTCGACACCGCGACGTTGATTGCCGCCGATTTCGGATATCAGGTGGAGGCGGCCCAGAGCGCCATGGACGAAACCCTGCAGAGAACCGAAGCGGCGCCGGAAAATCTGAAGCCCCGGGCGCCGGTGGTCACGATCATGGGTCACGTCGATCACGGCAAGACGTCGCTGCTGGACGCCATCCGGGAGACGAACGTGATCGACGGCGAGGCGGGAGGGATCACCCAGGCGATCGGCGCCTATCACGTCCGCATCAACGGACGGGACATCGTCTTCCTCGATACGCCGGGTCACGAGGCCTTCACGGCCATGCGCGCCCGGGGGGCCCAGGTGACCGACATCGTCGTTCTGGTGGTCGCCGCCGACGACGGTGTGATGGGACAGACCGTGGAGGCGATCAACCATGCCCAGGTGGCCGGGGTTCCCATTATCGTGGCCATCAACAAAATCGACAAACCGGGCGCCGATTCGGGAAAGATCCGTCAGGCCCTGACCGAATACAAACTCCTCTCGGAGGAGTGGGGCGGCGAGACGATCTTCTGCGAGGTTTCGGCCAAGAAGAAGCAGGGGATCGGGGAACTGCTGGAGATGATCCTGCTGCAGGCCGATATGATGGAGCTCAAGGCGGATCCGGCCTGCCCCGCCCGCGGCGTGATCATCGAAGCGAAGCTGGACCGGGGCCGGGGACCGGTCGCGACCGTGCTGATCCAGGAGGGCACGCTGCACGAAGGGGATGCCTTTGTCTCCAAGACGGAATTCGGCCGGGTCCGGGCGATGATCGACGATCAGGGCCGGCGGATCAGCGAGGCGGGGCCGTCCATGCCGGTGGAGGTCATCGGGTTTTCGCGGGTCCCCCAGGCGAGCACCGAATTCATCTGCGTCGATGACGAGAAAAAGGCCCGCAACATCGGAGAGTACTGGATTCGGAAGGAAAGGGAGCGGGAACTCTCGGTCTCCTCGAAGATCACGCTGGAACAGCTCTATCAGCGGATGAAGGAGGGGACCAAGGAGCTTAACGTCGTTCTCAAGGCCGATGTGCAGGGTTCCATCGAGGCCCTGAACGACGCGCTGGGCAAGCTCAGCACCGACGATATCCGACTCAAGATCATCCACAGCTCCACGGGGACGATCACCGAAACCGACGTCATGCTCGCCTCGGCATCCGATGCGGTGGTCATCGGTTTCAACGTCCGTCCCGATCCCCGCGTGACGGAGGTGGCCGAGCAGGAGGGGGTGGACATCAAGCTGTACGATATCATCTACAATGTGATCGCCGACGTTCGCGCGGCCATGGAGGGCCTGCTCGATCCGATCTACCAGGAGGTTGTCCAGGGACGCGCCGATGTCCGGGAGATCTTCCGGGTGCCCAAGATCGGAGCCATCGCCGGGAGCTACGTCACGGACGGCAAGATCACCAGGGCATCGGCCCTTCGGCTGCTTCGGGACGGCGTGGTCCTCTATGACGGCCGGGTGGCCTCGCTGCGGCGGTTCAAGGACGATGCGAAGGAGGTGGCCGCCGGGTTCGAGTGCGGCATCGGCATCGAGGGGTACAACGACATCCGGGTGGGGGATGTCATCGAAGCGTACATCAAGGAACGGATCGAGCGAAAATTATAGAAATATGAGTAGCTTCAAAAGGGCGGACCGCGTGGCCGACCTCATCAAGATAGAGATTTCCGACATCCTGCTCAAGCAGGTCCGCGACCCGCGGATCGGCGCCGTCACGATCACCGGCGCCAAGGTTTCCGATGATCTGCGGACGGCGAGGATCTTTTTCGTCGAGTTGGGAAAGGATCAGTGCGGCGCGGCGGTCAAGACCGGGCTCGCAAAAGCGACGGGTTTCCTGAGACGGGAACTGGGGCGCAGACTCCAGCTCCGCTGCGTTCCGGAGCTCTTGTTTTCCTACGATCCGTCTTTTGCCTACGGGAATCGGATCGAGCGGCTGATTTCGGAGATCCATCGGGAAGAGGAGGCGCATGCTCAAGAGGATTAGCGAACGGATCGGCCGCAGCCGGGTGTTTCTGATCACGTCCCATGAGCGACCCGATGGGGACGCCATCGGTTCCGAGCTGGCCCTCTGCCGGATCTTGCAGGATTTGGGGAAAGAGACCGTCGTTTACAATCAGGACCGGACGCCGGAAAATTACCTTTTTCTTCCGGGGAGCGACCGGATTGTCCATCAACTCCCTCCCCTCGAGCGCTTCGATGCGGCCTTCATCCTGGATTGCGGCGACCTCGACCGGACCGGGGAAGAGGCCTCCCGGATCGGAACGATCCCGAACCTCATCAACATCGACCACCACGTCTCCAACGGGGGGTTTTGCGAAACACGGCTGATCGATCCGCTGGCGAGCTCGACGGGCGAACTGATCTTCCGGCTGATTCGGGATATGGGGCTCGCGGCGACCGGCGAGGTTGCGACATGCCTCTATACGGCGATCCTGACCGATACGGGCGGATTCCGCTACCGGAATACCCGCCGCGAAGCGTTGCTGGCCGCGGCGGACCTCGTCGACGGCGGCGCCGATCCCCAATGGATCTCGGAGAATATTTACGAGGCCGACCCCCCGGTCAGAATCCGGCTGCTGGCGGCCGTTCTCCCCACGCTGACGCTGGAGGAGGGGGGGCGGGTCGGTTCGCTGGTCGTGACGACGAAGGCGCTCGCCGACGCCGGGGCGCTCGCGGAGCATACCGAGGGGTTTGTCGATCTGCCCCGGTCCATCCGCGGGGTTGAGATCTCCGTGGTGTATGCGGAGCTGCCGGACGGGCGGTTCAAGCTGAGCTTGCGTTCGAAGGGAAAAGTCAACGTGGAGAGGGTCGCCCGCGCGTTGGGCGGCGGCGGCCACATCAACGCCGCCGGCTGTCGGATGGAAGGGGAGCTGGCGGAGATCCGCCGGCGGGTGATCGAGGAGATCCGGCTCGCCGCCGCGGAAGCATGAGAGACCTTTGTGCGATTTCCAATAAAGGTCTCGCATGAACGGGGCCGTTGTCGTCGACAAGCCGTCGGGGCCGACCTCCCGGGACGTGGTGGAGGAGGTCAAGCGGGCCCTCGGGGTACGAAAAGCGGGCCATACGGGGACCCTGGATCCGCTGGCGACCGGCGTTCTTCCGGTCTGCGTGGGCGAGGCGACCAAGCTGGTTCAGTTTCTGGCGCTTGACGACAAGGAGTATCGGGCGACCCTTCGGTTGGGGATTCGGACCGATACCCTCGATACCGAGGGCAGCGTCCTTACCCGGGAGGAGCCTCGCGTGACCCGGGAGCAGGTGGAAGCGGTGCTGGGCGGGCTGACGGGAAGGCGGGAGCAGGTTCCGCCCCGGTACTCGGCGGTGAAGGTTCGGGGAAAGGCTCTCTACGACTGGGCCCGCCGGGGGATCGACGTTGCAGCGCCGCCGCGGGAGGTCGAGATTTACCGGATCCGGATCGAGGAGATCCGTCTCCCCGACGTCACCTTTGCGGTCTCCTGTTCGAAAGGCACCTATATCCGCTCTCTCTGCGCGGAGGCGGGCGACGCGCTGGGTTGCGGGGGGTGCATGGCGGCCCTGCGCAGGACGCGCAGCGGTCCCTTCCGCGAGGAGGCGGCCGTCGCGCTGGCGGGACTGACGGAGGCGGAAAAGCGGGAACGGCTGATGGCACGCCTGTTGTCGCCGGCGGAACTGCTGCCCGATGTTGCCGTTATCGATGTGGATCCGCAGTTGGCGGAGAGGCTGCGGAACGGTTTTCAGCCGGACGGCGAGTCCCTGATCCGCCATCATATTCCTTTTCTTGTTGCCGGAGATGTGATAAAGTTCACAACCGGAAGCAAACAGCTGGTGGCCGTCGCCCGGATGCTCTGCGCATCCGATGAACTGGCTTCCCGGGCGGGGAAGGAACAGGCGGCCAGGATCTTACGGGTTTTGAACGGTTGAGCGAGGAGCGAAAAGACCTCGATCGTTGAGCGATTGACGCAAGGGAGGATGAGACAAGTGTTGGATGTAGGAAAGAGAACGGGAATCATCGAAAAATATCGGCTGCACGAAAAGGATACGGGATCTCCGGAGGTCCAGATTGCCCTCCTCAGTGCCAGGATTGAGTATCTGACGGAACATTTCAAGGCCCACAAGAAGGACCATCACTCCCGGCGGGGTCTGCTGAAGCTGGTGAGCCAGCGGCGGAGGCTTCT
Organism: Syntrophales bacterium; assembly: GCA_028712015.1. Lineage (GTDB taxonomy): Bacteria > Desulfobacterota > Syntrophia > Syntrophales > UBA5619 > UBA5619. Next base: position 504 of record JAQTRB010000023.1, on the reverse strand, counting down.
GGATTACGTGAAGAACAAGGACGTGGAGCGCTATCGGGCGGTGATTCAACGTCTCGGGCTCAGGAAGTAACCTGGGCGCAAGGTGCGGGGGATTGATCAGGAGTAGGAAGTAAAAAGGAAGGAGCGAGGCGCGAGGAGCCGGCGAAGGCCCCTCATGGGCGCGTTGCTCCCTGCTTCTTACTCCTTACTCCTTTTGTTCCCTGCGCCGCAAAACCACTATTAGAGAGGAAAGTATGAGTAAACTATTCAGTACGGATTTTGCGGGGAGGAGTATCTCCCTGAAGGCGGATTATGTCGCGGGGCAGGCGGACGGCGCCATCCTGGCGACATACGGGGAGACGGTGGTGCTGGTGACCGCCGTTTCGTTGAAGACGATTCGGGAGGGGGTCGATTTTCTTCCCCTGACCGTGGATTACCAGGAAATGACGTATGCCGCGGGAAAGATCCCCGGCGGTTTTTTCAAACGGGAGGGACGGCTCAACGAGAAGGAGATCCTGACGTCGC
>JAQTRB010000241.1 GCA_028712015.1 Syntrophales bacterium | reverse complement strand
TTCCTGGCAGCGGCTATCGCGATGGGACTCGATTCGGCGATCATCGATCCGACGGACAAACTTCTCTTCGCGATGTTGAAAGCCTCAACCGTGATCGCCGGCAAGGACGACTTCTGTATGGATTATATCTGCGCGTTCCGTGAAGGTCGGGTCGAATAGCGGGGGCATCAGCCGATGTTCTGTTCGATCGACTGCTTTTGGTATTCCGTCGGAGAGATCCCCTCTTTTTTCTTGAAAACCTTGGAAAAGTGGCTTGGATCCTGGTATCCGACTTCGAGGCAGATCTGCAACATGCTCAAGTCTCTCTGTATGAGCAGTTTTTTCGCAACAGAAATCCGGACGGAGGTCAGGTAATCCAGGAAGGAGATTCCCATCTCTTCCCGGAACAGATGGCTGAGATAGAAGGAATTGATCCCCACGGCCAGCGCCGTTTTTTTTAAGGAGATCTCCTCGTTGTAGTGGCCCCAGATATATTCCTTGGCTTTGATGAAAACCCGGGTATGACGGATGTTCCGGTTTTGATAGATGCATTCGAAGAGTTGGTCGAAGGCCTTTTTCAAAAAATAATACAGGGTTTCCTGTGAATCGTCCTGAGACAGGTTCTGGATATACTGATATTTGAACCCGAGGATCTCCTCCAGGTTGGCGCCCGCCTCCACCGCCGCCCGGGCAATGATGAAAATGATCTCCAGTGCCCTGGCTTTCAGAATCCCGATATGCTCATGACTTCGAAACAGCGTCGTTCCGAGAAGATCGTCCAGCAGCCCCTTTGCGCCCTTTCGATCCCCCATTTTGATGAGTTCGATCAGTTCTTTTTCCTTGTAAAGATTCCCCCGGGCGTGAAGATCGGACGGGGTGACCGTCGGTTCGGCGGGCGTTTGCCGCTTGCTGATGTAAAGTTTTTCCGCCAACTGAGCTTGCTGTGCGTTGATTTCATGTTCCCTTTGCAGGGACATGGAATCCATGTTGGAGAAGTAATTGGCGATCATGAACAGAAGGTCGGCAGCGGCTTGAACCTGGCGTTCGGAAAATATGGGAATTTCCGCAAGGGTGTGCCTCAGGAAGTCCCCGTCGTTCGGCAAAAGCCTTATTGCCTTGTCGACAATGCTCTGCTCCAGCAGCGGATTGAGAGGCCTGAGCAGTATCGGACCGCAAACAAAGGCGGAGAGCGGTTTCCTCCGCTGGAAAAGCGGCGCGGTGAATTCGATCGTGTCCATGTGACATTGGAAGATATAGGGCTCTCCCATTTTGATCGACATCCGGATGGCGCGATTGATCTCATTGAGGCAGTTTTCCCTCCCCCGGGAACAGCTTCGGATGGCTTGACAGAAGGGGTGGCCTTTCCCTTCAATCGATCCGATTTCCTCCAATCCCTGCAATGGAAAGAGGCGGGCCGGCATTTTGGTGGCCTGCTGAAACGAGTCGATGATTCGCGAGAACAGGTGGTTCTCAGACGGCTCGAAGCCCGAAATCCGGAGAGGGACTCCCTGATTCGAAACCATTCTTGATTCTCCCTCCTTTCGTTCCAACCAATAACGCCTTCGCCTTGTTCACGCCATCCATCGCATCCATTCCGAATCCATCCGCCCCGATGCTGTCGGCATACTCCTGGGTGATGGGGGCGCCGCCGACCAGGGTGCGGACATCTCTTTTGAGCCCGGCTTTCTTCAACGCGATCAGCGTATCTTCCATGGCGTGCATCGTGAGGGTGTACAGACAGGAGAGCAGAAGCAAATCCGGTTTTTCCTTCCGGACCGCTTTTACGAAATTTTCGGGCGTCACATCGATTCCGAGATCAACGACCTCGAATCCGTTTGCCTGCATGAACATGAGGACAATGTTTTTGCCGATGTCATGGACGTCCCCGCTCACGGTTCCCGCCAAAGCTTTTCCGATATAGCGCGGTTTCGCCGTATTTAAGGCGGATTGCAGGATGCCGAGGGAAATCTTCGTTGCAATGGCCGAGATCAGCACGTTCGGGATAAAGTATTCGAAGGTCTTCCATTTTCCCCCGACGATTTCCATCCCGTGCAGGATTCCCTTTTCGATGATGAAAGATGGGGCAAGGCCCTCCCGGAGACATTTTTCGGTGAGGGTGGCGGCTCTTTGGATATCCCCCTTCACAATCGTGCATTCCAACTGATGGATGAGGTTCATGGGATTCAGCAGATCCAACCTTTCTTTCGAAGTGTGCGCATGACCATATCATACCCGCTTGAACAGTTAAAGAGGGAGAGAGACGAGCCCGGTTCGTACACAAAAAGGTCTGCCTTTGATCATCGCGGAAGTTGGAAGTATCCGCGATCGATCCCGTCGGACTTCAGATTTTTCGGGAACGTGAGGTGCGGCGTTGGATCTTCCACTTCATTTTCTGGAGCAGAAACCAGAAGTAGATCTCCTGGGGAAGGTTGGTCCGGGACTTTTTCAAAGCCCGGATTCCCTGTTTTGCCGAGGCCAGGGCCTCGGACGACCGGCCCGCGTCCAGATGCAGGTTGCTCAGCCGCAGGTAGGTAAAGGGGGTGAGCGACCCCTCCTGCACGCTTCTGTCGTAGCTGTCCAATGCGCGCCGCGGATCCCCGATGGTTTCGTACAGGATCCCCATCTTGTTGTAAATCAGGACGCGTCCGGCGCTCTTGGGAGGGTAGTTCTTCAGCGCCTGGTGAAAGTAGCCCTCGGCCTCGTCATATCGGCCTTCGTTAAACCGTTTCTGAGCCAGCATCACCGGAGCGAGGGCCTCCATGGTTTCATCGGAAATGGTGGTTTTCGGGATCAGATCGTGCCAGCCCATGCGATAAGGTCATCCCCTTTTGTTTGATTTGCGCATCCCCGCCCTTAACCGGGGACGTTGACCAGAAAGGGGCTCCCCCCTTGTCGCCCGGAAAACGGCGCTAAGGAGGGAGTCCGCATCCGACCTGTGGAGTTGGTACGCACTTTCAACCAATCCCATTCATTCATCCACTTCCACGACGGGCACCCGCCACAGGGCCAGCATGATGGTGCCTGCCACCAGCGCGGCGATGATCCAGTACCAGAAGGCGGCGGTCCAGCTGTAGTTGTCCACCAGCCAGCCGGTGAAAATGCCGGTCATCGCGGCGCCGAGGTAGCCGAAACCGTCGATGAAACCTGCGGCCGAGGCCGCGGCCTTGCGGCCGGCGAAATCCTGCGCCGCGTGTCCCACCATCAGTACGTGCGCCCCGTAGGTGCAGAACCCGATCACCGCCAGGTAGATCAGGGATAGGACCCATGCCCCCTCAGGCGCGTAGTAGAACAGATAAGAGAAGATGGCCAGGCCGAAGAGGCAGAGGCAGACCACCGGTGCCCGACGGTTGTCGAAGAACTTCCCCGTGGCCCAGCCGCAGAAGATGGAACCCGCCGAACCGGCGAGGGGCAGGACGGCCACCGAA
>JAQTRB010000022.1 GCA_028712015.1 Syntrophales bacterium | reverse complement strand
AGCCCGAACTTTGGCGCTCCCGCGATCGACATCGTAGCACCCATTATCTTTCTGTTGCGCGTCCGCCGAAATGGTGCTAATGGTATCCATAGTTTACAAGAGGATAGGTGGCATGAACGAGGAGAAAGACATTTCAACGGGCGAGACACCGTCTCCGCAGCAGGGCATTCAGGATTTGAAAAGCGTGCGCGAGGAACGCGGTCTTTCTCTACCTGACGTCTTCGAAAGGACGCGGGTCAGCATCATCAATCTCGAGGCCTTGGAACAGGGCGATTTTGACCGTCTTCCGCCTCCCGTTTATGCGCGAAATTTCATCCGAAAATACGCCCGTGCGGTCGGGATCGACGAGAAACCGATTCTCGACCGTTATGCAAGGCACTTGGACACTCTCCATCCGCCTTCGGAGGAGAAAAAAGTTCAGAAACCCTGGCCGGAAGCCAATCGGCGCTATCCGTTCCTTTTCATGAGCCTTGCGGCAGTGATCCTCGCGGGAATTCTGGTCTCGGTGCTCTTCCTTTACGACCAGGCCGGGAGACCGCCTTCATCCGCTCCTGCCGCCGCGGTCGAGTCGTCGCCGGAACCGGCTACGCCCGTTGCGGAAAACACCGCAACCGTCTCAACCGCAACCCCGCCGGCCCCGGAAATGAACCCGGTTTCGGCCGCACCCCCGGTCCCATTGGAAAAGACGACTCTTCCTGTCGTTTCCCCCGCGGGAAAGATGTACCATCTCGTCTTCGACGCCCGCGAACTGACCTGGATTCGAATCACGGAAGACCAAAACCCCCCGTATCAGGTCCTCCTGAAACCGGGCGAGAGAATCGAGCGAATGGCCTCGGAGTTCTTCCTGCTCGACATCGGGAACGCAGGGGGGATCAATCTCACCTTTCAGGGGAAACCGCTGGGAAGCCTTGGAAAACCGGGGCAGATCATTCATATCCGTTTGCCCGAGAAGGATTCGCAGAAAAAACCCTGAGTAAGTTCCAGTTTGACAATGCGCGAACGATCGTCTAAGATCGATCGCAAGAAACGAAAGCAATGAGGATGAGGAGATATGTTTGGAATAGGTATGCCCGAGCTGCTGATTATTCTGGTGATCATCCTGATCATCTTCGGCGCCGGCAAGCTTCCTGAGATCGGCGGGGCACTGGGACGGGGGATCAAGAATTTCAAGAAGGCCACCCGCGAGCCGAACGAGATCGACGTCACACCGAACGCCGAAAAGAAAGCGGACGAGAAGAAGCCCTGAATCCCGCTAAAAGGGAACGTCCTCCTCGGAGAGCGGCGCGTCCACACCCGGCTGAGAAAGCGGCGGCTCCTCCTGTGACGAATCCTGGCTCCGTTGACCCTTCGAATCGAGCATTTGCATATTGGTGGCGACGATCTCCGTCGTGGACCGTTTGTTTCCTTCCTTGTCCTCCCAACCCCTTGTCTGCAAGCGCCCTTCGAGATAAACCAGTTTCCCCTTGACGAGGTACTTGCCGCAGATCTCGGCCAATTTCCCGAAGGCAACGATTCGATGCCACTCGGTTTTCTGAACCTTCTCCCCGTTCTTGTCCTTCCTCTGCTCGTCCGTCGCTATCCGGAAATTGGTCACCATCGCCCCATCCGGCGTATACCGCACTTCCGGGTCCGCACCCAACCTGCCCACCAAGATCGCCTTGTTGATCATCGTCTCCCCCTTTGTAAACCCATTCTGTGGGTCCGATCATACACAAAACCCCCGCCGGCCGCAACACGAAAGTGGTTGCCCTCATCTCTGCCCCCTCGGCCGGGCGACCGGATTGCGAAAGGGGCCTCAAAAAATCGCCGTCTTCCTTCCCGGTCCGCCGCCGGCAGCTCAATTCATCCTTGACTATTACGGAAAAAAAATATAGTCGAATCCAGTTTATATCAAATGGACACGGTCGAGGAACCATGGATGAAATAAGTGAACTTCTGAAGAAACGCAGAGAGAAGATCGATTCCCTGAAGGCCGATGGAATCGACCTCTACCCCAACGACGCCCGCGTCGGTGAAACCACGGCGGCAATCAGCGAGCGATACGGGCAAATGACCCCTGAAGTGCTGGAAATGGTTACGGAACGATTCACCGTCGCGGGCCGTTTGATGGCTGTCCGCGATTTCGGCAAGGGCGCCTTCATCAGCATCCAGGACCGCAAGGGGCGGCTCCAGGCCTTTCTCCGAAAAAACCAGGTGGGCGAGCGGGCCTTTGCATTGTTCAAGCGGCTCGATATCGGCGACATCGTTTGGCTTGCCGGGCGGGTTTTTAAAACCCGGACCGGAGAATTGACGATCGATGTCGAGGAGAACGGCCTGCGGCTGCTCTCCAAATCGCTCCGTTCCCTGCCGGAGAAGTGGCACGGCCTCACGGACATCGAAATCCGTTACCGTCAGCGTCACCTCGACCTGATCGTCAATCCCGAAGTTCGCAAGGTTTTCCATCAGCGAAGCCGGATCATCAGCCTGATCCGGCGGTTCATGGAAGAGCGGGATTTCCTGGAGGTGGAAACCCCGATGATGCAGCCCAAGGCCGGCGGCGCCGTCGCGCGACCGTTCAAGACCTTTCACAACGCGCTCGGGATCAACCTCTTTCTCCGAATCGCCCCCGAGCTTTACCTCAAGCGACTGATCACCGGCGGCCTGGAGCGGGTCTTCGAGATCAACCGGAACTTCCGGAACGAAGGGATTTCCACCTTCCACAACCCCGAATTTACAATGATGGAGTTCTACCAAGCCTATGCGACCTACGAAGACCTGATGAAGATGACGGAAGAGCTGTTCGTTTTTGTCGCCCAAAACCTTTTCGATTCGCTCCGGTTCAACTATCAGGGAAAAGAGATCGACCTGACCCCGCCGTGGAGGCGTCTGACCGTCCGCGATGCGATCGTGGAAATCGGAGGAGTGGAAAGGACCGTCGTCGACGACGGTGTCCGGATGGCCGATCATGCCCGGAAACTGGGGATCGAGGTGAAGAGGAGCGATCCGCCCGGCAAGGTGCTGATGGCGATCTTCGATGAAACGGTGGAGAAGAATCTCGTTCAGCCGACCTTCATTACACATTACCCCGTAGACGTCTCTCCCCTCTCCCGCAGAAACGCGGAAGATCCGACCCTGACCGACCGTTTCGAACTCTACGTCTGCGGCAAGGAGATCGCGAATGCCTTCTCCGAGTTGAACGACCCCGTGGATCAGCGCGGCAGGTTCGAGATGCAACTCCGGGAAAGGGAAGCCGGCGATCTGGAGGCCCATGAGATGGACGAGGATTACATCGGCGCCCTCGAATGCGGGATGCCGCCGACGGCAGGGGAGGGCATCGGCATCGACAGGCTCGTCATGCTCTTTACGGACTCCGCGTCTATCCGGGATGTGATCCTCTTCCCGCTTCTGCGAACCAGAGACGAATAGAGACTTCACCCAAGCGAATATTGCGAGAACGGCATCCATGGCCTATGAATTTTTCATCAGCCTGCGTTACCTGCGGGCAAGACGGAAGCAGGTGTTCGTTTCCATCATCACCTTTATCTCGATCGCCGGGATTTTTCTCGGCGTCGCGGCGCTGATCATCGTGCTGGCCGTTATGAACGGCTTCGAAACCGATTTGCGCAACAAAATCCTGGGAATCAATTCCCATATCCTCATCATGGAATACAGCGGCGCGATGCGGGACCATCCGCGTGTCATGCGGGAGGCCGTTCAGGTTCCCGGCGTCGTCGCGGCAACCCCATTCATCTACAGTCAGGCGATGCTGAAAAGAGGCGGCAGCGTCACCGGAATCGTCCTGCGGGGCCTCTCGACGGAGGACGCGCTGAAGGTGATCCATCTGGGCAAGATCCGGGAGGGCAAGTTTGAAGACCTCGCAAACGAAAAGAGGAACCTTCCCGCTCTGAAGCCGGAACTCGCCGATCTGCCCGGAATCCTGGTCGGCCGAGAGCTGGCGAAGAACCTCGGGGTTTTTCTCCATGAAACGGTTCACGTCGTCTCCCCCTCCGGCCTCGCCACGCCGATGGGAATGGTCCCGCGGATGAAACCCTTTCTGGTGGTCGGCATCTTCGAGTCCGGTTTTTTCGAGTACGACTCGACTCTCGCTTTCATCTCGCTGAAAGACTGCCAGGAGTTCCTGGGCATGGGCGAGACGGTGACCGGAATCGAGATCCGGGTCGACGACATCTACCGGGCCGACCGGATCGCGAAGCGGATCGAACAGAAATTGGGATTCCCCTACTGGGGCCGCAACTGGATGGAGATGAACAAGAACCTTTTTGCGGCACTAAAACTGGAAAAACGGGTCATGTTCATCATCCTGTCGCTGATCGTTCTCGTCGCGGCCTTCAACATCATCAGCGCACTGATCATGATCGTTATGGAAAAGAACAAGGATATAGCGATATTAAAGACGATGGGCGCCACCCGGGCGGGAATCATGAAGATCTTCGTCTTTCAAGGGCTGATCGTGGGGGCCATCGGCACCCTGCTCGGATGCATCGCCGGGCTCGCCGTCGCCTTCAATCTGGAGACCCTCTCCCGCTTTGTGGAAAACCTGTTCGGCTTCAAAATCCTCCCGGGCGATGTCTATTATCTGAGCGAACTCCCCTCCCAGGTCAATTATGGGGATGTGGGAATCATCATCCTCGGAACGCTTTCGATCAGCCTTCTTTCAACCATTTACCCCTCCTGGCGGGCCTCTCGACTGGACCCGGTGGAGGCGTTGCGTTACGAATGAGGTAGAGCGGTAAGGGATCGATATGATTCTGGTTCATAATCTCAAGAAAACCTTCGTTAAAGACGGTCAGCGGATCGAAGCCATCAAGGGCCTTGATTTTGAAATCGCCGAAGGGGGGTCCCTGGCCATCGTCGGGGTTTCCGGTGCGGGCAAGAGCACGCTGATGCACATCATCGGCACGCTCGATCACCCGACCTCGGGAAGCGTGCTCTTCGACGGCGTGGACGTCTTCCGCTGGCCGGAGAAGAGACTCGCCGCCTTTCGGAACCGGCAGATCGGCTTTGTTTTTCAGTTTCACAATCTCCTGCCCGAATTCACCGCGCTGGAAAACGCGATGATGCCCGCCCTCATCCAGCGGATGACGAAAGGCGAAGCGAAACGGCGGGCGGAAACCATTCTGGAGGATGTGGGGCTGGGCGACCGGATCACCCACAAGCCGGGGGAGCTCTCCGGCGGGGAACAGCAACGCGTAGCCCTCGCCCGAGCGCTGATCCTCGAACCGAAGATCCTTCTTGCGGATGAACCTACGGGAAACCTTGACACGGAAACCGGAAAGAAGATAGAAGATATGTTGCTTGCGTTAAACCGGACCAAGGGGATCACGTTGATCGTGGTCACGCACAATCCATCACTGGCCGACCGGATGTCCCAGCACATCGGTCTTCGCGACGGAAGGATTTATGACCGTGAATAAAAAATGGCTTATCTCATTCGTCACGGCGTTATGGATCATGATTTTCCTCGGACCGACGCCGGGAACATCCGCGGATAACATCAAGAAGGTCGCGGTCTTTCCGTTTGATGTCCACAGCACCTCCCCAGGAAAAGCCGCCGGTCTTCAGGAAACCATCTATCGGGGAGTCTCCGCGGAACTGCTGAAATCGAAAACCATCCGGTTGGTTCCTCGGGAAGAGGTCACGGCCGGCATCAAGGGAAAACCTCTCAACGATGCCCTGCTGATCGCGGTCGGGGAAAAAGCCGGCGCCCTCTACGCCGTTTCGGGAAGCGTTTCCGAATTCGGGGACCGGATCAGTGTGGATGCCCGATTGATCGATCTCCGCGAAAGAAAGGCTCTGCCGGGGGTTTTTGTCCAGGGCCGCGGCCGGGAAAATCTGGGCGCCATTCTGGCCCAACTCCGGACGGAGATCCTGACCCGCATCGCCTCCGACGAGCGCATTGCCCGCGTCGAGTTCAAGGGCAACCGGAAGATCGAGGCCAGCGCCATCCAACAGGTCCTCAAGAGCGCGCCCGGAAACATCTTTTCCGACGCGGATCTTTCCGACGATATCAAAGCCGTCTATAAAATGGGCTATTTCGATGACGTCACCGCGGACGTGGCGGACGTTCCGGAAGGGAAGGCGATCGTTTTTGTCGTCGTAGAGAAACCCATGATCACGGAGATCCGCATTCAGGGAAACAAGGCGTTAAAAAAGGACGACATCGAAGGCGTCATGAGCGTCCGTAACCGGCAGACCGTGAACCCCGAAAAGCTAAAAGCCGACATGGAAAAGATCAAGGCCCTCTATGACAGCAAAGGCTACTACAACGCCGAGATCCGCTATGCGATCGAGAAGCCCGGCGAACGGGACGTTCAAATCGTCGTCGTCATCGTCGAAAACGAGAAACTCTTTATCCGGGACATCAGCTTCGAAGGCAACCGGACCTTCACCACGAGGGAGCTGAAGAACATGATGACCACGAATGAATGGGGCATCTTCCACTTCTTCACGGATTCCGGCCTTCTTAAGAAGGAACAGTTGAAGCAGGATGTGGGAAAACTCAACGCCTTCTACATGAACAACGGTTTCATCAACGCGCAGATCGGCGAGCCGATCATCACGTACGACCGCGACGGCATACGCGTCAAAATCCCCGTCTCGGAGGGAAGACAGTTTCGCGTCGGCAAGGTCGAGATCACCGGGGATGAGATCAAAACCCCGCGAGCGGAGCTCCTGGCAAATCTTCAGATCAGGAAGAGGGATTTCTACGACCGGGAAGCCATCATGAAGGACATCGATGCCCTGACGCAGGCGTGCAACGACGAAGGTTATGCCGGCGCCGACGTCGTCCCGCGCACCGAGCCGCAGGAGAAAACTCAAACCGTCGATGTGACCTACGTCATCAGCAAGGCGAATCTCGTCTATTTCAACCGGATCAACATCACCGGCAATACCAAGACGAGAGACAAGGTCATCCGTCGGAAACTCTCCGTGGTCGAGGGAGATCTCTACAGTCGGACCAAGCTGAAGAACAGCTATATGGCCCTGAACCAACTGCGCTATTTCGAGGAAATCGATTTCCAGAGCGAGAAGGGTCCCGTCGAGAACCTGACGGATATCAACATCCGCGTCAAGGAGAAACCGACCGGGATGTTCAGCGTCGGCGCAGGATACAGCGCCCTGGACCATGCGATTGTTACGGCGCAAGTCGCCGAGCAGAACCTTTTCGGACGGGGCCAGACCCTGAGCCTCAAGGCAAGCGTCGGGGGAAGCTCAACGCTCTACGACTTGTCCTTCATCGAACCCTGGCTGTTCGACATTCCGCTCTGGAGCAAATTCGACCTCTGGAACTTCTACCGGGAATACGATTCCTACAACCTCGATACCAAGGGATTCAGCGCCACCCTGGGTTATCCCCTATGGCGACCGTATGTGACCGGATATGTCGGATACCGTCTGGCGCTCAACGATGTCAGGGACATTCTGGATACGGCCTCTTATTACATCAAAAAACAGGCGGGAGAGATGACGAGCAGCGGTGTCACCCTGACCGTGACACGAGATTCGACGGACGATCCGATATTCCCGTCCGGCGGGTCGAAGAACAGCGCCTCCGTGGAATACACCGGCGGCCCCCTCATGGGCGATGCCAGTTACACCCGTTACGGCGCCAGCACCTCCTGGTTTTTCCCGCTTCCGTTGGACACGGTCATCGGCGCCCGGGGACGGATAGGCTACATACAGCCCAATGAGGGAAAAGAGGTGCCGATCTTTGAAAGGTACTATCTTGGAGGAATCAACACCCTGCGAGGTCTCCGGGAGGTAGGGCCGAAGGATCCCGCGACGGGAGACGTGATCGGGGGGTTGACGATGTTGAATTTCAATATCGATTTTATCTTCCCACTGATCAAAAACGCGGGAATGAAGGGGGTTGTCTTCTTCGATACCGGAAATTCATGGGAAAGCGGCTACCACCTCGGGGATATGCGGAGAACGGCAGGCGTCGGCATCCGCTGGTATTCGCCGATCGGTCCGCTGCGTCTGGAGTGGGGCTATGTCCTTGACAAAAAGGAGGACGAATCCCCCAGCCGGTGGGAATTCACAATCGGAATGTTCATGTAGAAAAATCGGAGCACCGAGGTTGTCTTCCGAACCATATTTGAACCAGGAAAGGGGAAATGTTTCATGAAAAGATTGGGATGGATCATTACAGGCATTGCACTGTTGACGCTCGCGTTCGCGGTCTCTCCCGCCGTTGCGGCCGAGAAGACGGGATTCGTGGATGTTCGAGAGGTCATGCTCACCTCCAACGCCGGCAAGAAGGCGGCCGAGGATTTCAAAAAAGCCTTTGAGAAGGATAAGGCGGTCCTTGACGAAAAGCAAACCGAACTAAAGAAACTCGAGGATGAACTTAAAAAGCAAAAGCCGCTCCTCAAGGAAGACGTGTTCAAGGAAAAGGAACTCGCCTTTCAGAAGAAAGTACGGGACTTTCAAACCCTGCTCAAGGATTCCAACGAGGAGCTCCAGATCAAGGAACAGGATCTCCAGAAGAAGATGATCCCCGAAATTCTGAAAATCGTCCAGGCGATCGGCGATAAAGAGAAATACACGATGATCGTGGACATCAATGTGTTCCCCATCGCCTATTTCGCGAAGGAGAACGATCTGACAAAACGGGTGATCGAAGAATTCAACAAGACATACAAGCCCAAAAAGTAGTCGCGACGGAAAAACGGCAGTGAAGAAAACATTACACGAGATCGCTTCATTTCTCAAGGGCAGCGTCAGCGGCGACGACGGGGTCATCATCGAACGGATTCGGTCGATCGACGAGGCCGGCCCCGGGGACCTCACTTTCGTGAGCAACCCGAAATACCGAAAAAGGCTGGACTCCACGGGCGCGAGCGCCATCCTCGTCGCCCCGGGGACGGTCTGTGCGGGGAAAAACCTGCTGTTCGTCGACGATCCCTACCTTGCGCTGGGTCGATTGCTTGTCTTGTTTCATCCCGAGGAGGAGGAAACCGCGGGAATCAGTCCGGAGGCAACCATCGAAGCGGGCGCCGACGTTTCACCGGAGGCTGTTGTCTATCCCGGCGTCCATGTATGTCGCGGCGCGCGGGTCGGGAAAAAAGTCGTGCTCTATCCGGGGGTTTTCATCGGCAGGAATGCCGTGGTCGGCGACTCCTCGATCCTCTACCCGGCCGTCACCGTCTACCGGAGGTGTCTGATCGGCCGGCGGGTTGTTCTGCATGCCGGCGTCGTCGTCGGCAGCGATGGTTTCGGGTTTGCGCTGCCGGGACGGGAAAACGAGAAGATTCCCCAGGTCGGCTACGTCCAGATCGATGACGATGTCGAGATCGGCGCGAATACCACCATCGATCGCGGCACCCTCGGACGGACCTGGATCCGGAAAGGGGTGAAGATCGACAACCTCGTTCAAATCGCCCACAATGTGGAAATCGGGGAGTATTCCGTGATCGTCGCCCAGGTCGGAATTTCCGGCAGCGCGCAACTGGGCAAAGGGGTTGTTGTCGGCGGCCAGGTCGGGATCGTCGGCCACATCCGGATCGGGAACGGCGCCATGGCGGCCGCCCAGGCCGGCGTTCACAAGGATGTGCCTGCGGGCCGCATCGTCGCCGGATCCCCCCATATGCCGCACCGGGAGTGGCTGAAGATGGAGGCGTGCCTGCCGAAACTCCCGGAGATGCGCGGAAACCTTGCCGATTTGCAACGGCGGGTTGCGGCCCTAGAAAAAATCATAGAAAAGGAACATCCATGAAGATTCACCCCACGGCGATCATCTCCCCCGACGCTGCGCTTGCGGAAGGGGTTGAGGTCGGACCGTACAGTATCATCGGCCCCGACGTACATATCGGCAAGAACACCCATATCGGCCCCCATGTGGTCATCGAGAGCCGTGCGGATATCGGCGAAGAAAACCGAATCGCCCAGTTCGCCTCCATCGGCGGCGATCCCCAGGATCTGAAATATCGTGGAGAACCGACGCGAGTCGTCATCGGCAACGGCAACACGATTCGGGAATACGTCACGATCAGCCGGGCCACGATCCATGACATCGGCGTTACGATGATCGGCGACCACAACCTGCTGATGGCCTACTGTCATGTCGCCCACAACTGTAAACTGGGAAACCACATCGTCATGGCGAATGCGGCGAATCTCGCCGGCCACATCCATGTGGAAGACCACGCGATCATCGGCGGGCTGACGGGGATTCACCAATTCACCAGGATTGGCGCCCACTGCATCATCGGCGGCTGCTCGGCGGTGACCAAGGACATCCCACCTTTCGTGATGGCCTCCGGCAACTTCGCCAAGCTCTTCGGTCTGAACATCATCGGCCTGACGCGACGGGGATTTGCCGAGGAAACGATCGCGTCTCTCAAAGAGGCCTACCGGATCATTTTTCGTTCCTCGCTGCTGCTCGCCGCCGCCGTGCGAAAGGTCGAAGAGGATGTGGAAGATCTGCCCGAGGTCCGGCAGTTCCTCGATTTCATCCGAAAATCGGAAAGGGGAATCTGTCGATAAGACATTGAGCAATGATGAACAAGATCAGAATCGGGGTGGTGGGAACCGGCCATCTGGGTAGCTACCACATCCAGAAATACCTGAAAATACCGGAATGCGTGGTGGTCGGCGTCGCCGACCTCGTGGAAGAGAATGCCCGGAAGGCCGCCGCCGGTTGTCCCTGTGAGGTCCTGACGGACTGCCGCGCGCTTCTGGGGAAGGTCGACGCCGTCTCGATCGCAGTGCCGACCGGTGCTCACCATGAGGTTGCCGCGATCTTTCTGGGAGCGGGAATCGATGTCCTGCTGGAAAAACCGATCGCCACGACGCTTGCCGAGGCGGATGAACTGATCGCGTTGGCCGAAGCCAAAAGGCGGATCTTCCAGATCGGCTTTGTCGAACGATTCAACCCGGCCGTCACGGCCCTCCGGTCGGTGATGGGGAGGCCCCTTTTCATCGAGTCGCACCGCCTCCACCCCTTTTTCGAACGCGGGACGGACGTGGACGTCATTCTCGATCTGATGGTCCATGACCTGGACATCATTCTCCATTTTGTCAAATCCCCGGTGGAGACCGTGGACGCCGTCGGGGTTTCGGTTCTCTCGGACAAAGTGGACATCGCCAATGCCCGCCTGACCTTTACCGGCGGCTGTGTGGCGAACATCACCGCGAGCCGGGTCACGGGAAAGATCATGCAGAAGATCCGATTCTTCGGCGTCGACGGGTATCACGCGGTCGATTTCAACAAACGGAAACTCGTGTCGCTGAACCGGCGAAACGGCGCCGGCGGGCAGATCGAGATTGCGGAAAATCCCGTCGAGGTCAAAGCGGTTGATCCGCTCGAGGAGGAGATCCGCTCCTTTGTCCGGGCCGTGGCCGACCGGACGCCCCCGCCGGTGCCGGGACGGGACGGGCGAGATGCGCTGGAACTGGCCCTGCGAATCAACGAAGCGATCGTTCGAAACCGGGAACGGGCGCCTTTCCTCGCCGCCTCACCCTTGAACGGGACGGTCGGAAAACCTCGGAGTCAGCCGTGAGCGCGCGAAGGGTCATGATCGTGGCCGGAGAGGCTTCCGGCGACCTTCACGGCGGAAATCTCGTCCGGGAGATGCGTCGAATCGATCCGGACATCCGCTTCTCCGGCGTGGGAGGCAAACAGATGCAGGAAGCGGGGGTTGAACTCCTCGCCGACGCCGCGGACATGGCCGTGGTGGGACTCACGGAAGTGGGCTTCAAGCTCGGGTTAATCCTCAGGGTCATGCGTCGCCTGAAGATCTCTTTGAAAAAGGACCCGCCCGATCTCGTCATCCTGATCGACTACCCGGATTTCAACCTTCCGCTGGCCCGCACCGCCAGGAAATGCGGCGTCAAGGTCCTCTACTACATCAGTCCCCAGGTGTGGGCCTGGCGAAAGGGCCGGATTGAAACGATTCGGAAAAACGTGGACCGGATGGTGGTCATTCTCCCGTTCGAGGAAAAATTCTACCGGGAGGCCGGGGTCGATGTCAGCTTCGTCGGCCATCCGCTTCTGGATGAGGTGCGGAAAAAATACGAGCGACCGGCTGCGCTGAAGCGCTTCGGCCTGCGGCAGGAGGCGATCACGATTGCCATTCTTCCCGGCAGCCGCCGGAACGAGGTGGCCGCGCTGCTGCCGGAAATGCTCCGGGCCTGCCGGATCCTGACGGAGAAGATCTCTCCGCTCCAGTTCGTCCTGCCGATCGCCGGAACGCTCGATCCTGCCTTCGTCCGGGATATCCTCCGGCCGTTTCGCCTCCGGGTGAACATCATTCCGGATGAGATCTACGACGTCATCGCCGTCGCCGACGCGGCGATGGTCGCCTCGGGAACCGCCACGCTGGAGACGGCGCTTCTGGAGACCCCGATGGTCGTGATCTATAAGGTCTCCGGCATTTCTTATGCCATCGGCCGGAGGTTCATCTCTGTGGACCACATCAGTCTGGTGAACCTGATCGCCGGCCGGACCCTCGTCCCCGAACTGATCCAGGCGGAGGCCAACCCGGAGCGGATCGCGGCAGAGGTGAGAGAAATCGTTACCCGAAGAGGAAAGGCGCGGGAGATGAGGGCCGCCCTCGCCGAGATCCGGGGAAAATTGGGAACGCCCGGAGCGTCGCAGCGGACGGCGCGGATCGCCTGCGACATGTTGTAACGGAGAATCCGGTGGACATTTTTAAAAGACTGCTCCATTTGGCAAAACCGCACACGCCCAGATTTTTGGCCGCCATGGTCTGCATGCTCGTTGTCGGCGCAACGACCTCGGCGCTCGCCTTTCTGGTCAAGCCGACCCTCGACGAGATTTTTCTGAAGCGGAACGCCGACATGCTGAAACTGATCCCGCTCGCCGTGATCGGGATTTATCTGCTCAAGGGTGCGTGCAACTACTTCCAGACCATCCTGATGAACTTCATCGGACAGCGAATCGTTGCCGACCTGCGGGCGGAGCTCTACCGAAAAATCCAGATCC
This sequence comes from Syntrophales bacterium, assembly GCA_028712015.1. Taxonomy (GTDB): domain Bacteria; phylum Desulfobacterota; class Syntrophia; order Syntrophales; family UBA5619; genus UBA5619. Next base: position 982 of record JAQTRB010000022.1, on the reverse strand, counting down.
AGTCCCTCGCCTTCTTCACCAAGAATCCGACCGGAACCCTCATGTCCCGAATCACCAACGATGTCGGATTCATCCAGGGCGCCGTATCGGAAGCGGTCACCGCGCTGCTCAAGGACTCCTTCACGTTGCTCTGCCTTGTTTTTGTCATCTTCTACCGCGATTGGCAATTGGCCATTGTAGCGATGTTCGTTTTTCCGCTGGCCGTCTACCCTATCGCCAAATTCGGCCAGAAGATGCGACAGATCGCCACCCGGACGCAGGTCACGCTGGGTAGCCTCACCTCGCTCCTTCAGGAGACGATCTCCGGAACAAGAATCGTCAAGGCGTTCAGCATGGAAGAGTACGAAGACAAAAGGTTCAGCGTGGAGAACGAACGCCTGTTTCGGCTTTCCCTGAAATCGATCTCGATCAACGCCATTTCGAGCCCCTTCATGGAATTTCTCGGCGGTCTCGGCATCTCGGCGATCATCTTCTATGGAGGCTACCAGGTCATCCACGGCCAATCGACGCCGGGAACCTTTTTCTCGTTTCTGACGGCGCTGATCATGCTCTATGAACCGGTGAAGCGCCTGACGAACGTGAACAACACCATCCAGCAGGGAATCGCCGGCGCTCAGCGGGTCTTCGGGATCATCGACTTGGTGCCGGAGATCCGGAATCGAACCGATGCGGTTCCCCTCCCCCGGATCTCCCGCGAGATCGAAATCCGGAACGTGACCTTCCGCTACGAGGAGACGCCCGTCCTGAAGAATATCAGCCTGCGGATCCGGACCGGCGAAGTGGTTGCGTTCGTCGGGATGAGCGGCGGCGGGAAAACGACGCTTGTGAACCTGATCCCCCGTTTCTACGACGTGACGGCGGGAATGATCCTGATCGACGGCCGCGACATCCGCAACGTCACCATTGAGTCGCTCCGCGGACAGATCGCGATCGTGACCCAGCAAACCATCCTCTTCAACGACACGGTTCGCAACAACATCGC
>JAQTRB010000240.1 GCA_028712015.1 Syntrophales bacterium | reverse complement strand
GATCACTTTAAGAATTCCCTCTATAATGAATCGGGCTTTATTGCGTTGATCCCTCTGACGGACGGAATGGACACCGATACTCACACAATGCGGATCGTGGTCAAGAACAAGACCGGAATGTATAAAAGCGCCATCTTCAGATGACTGGTTGTTCCAGAAACTGTCGTTCCGTTTTCTTTATTTCCCTGACCCGCGATGAGATCCTATTGCCCTCATTTTTATGTTCCTCTTGGTTCGGGACGCTCAGTCGCTTGATGTCACCAACGGAAGATTGACCTTCCGGGGTTTCGTGGTTATACTACAGCCCAGAAAACATCCCCATCGGGAGAGGCACCATGGCCAAGGAGCGGATACCGGTCACCCCCGCGATCCTGTTCATGAAGAAAAAGGGGATAGCCTTTACGCTGCGCCCATACCGCTACGAAGAACACGGCGGTACAAAAGTGTCGGCTCGGGAACTGGGGGTGGAAGAGCATCTCGTGATCAAGACCCTCGTCATGGAGGACGACCGGGGAGAACCCCTCATCATCCTCATGCACGGGGATCGGCAGGTCTCCACGAAATCGCTGGCCCGGCTCCTCGGCGTCAAGGCCGTGGTCCCCTGCGACCCCCACGTTGCCGAGAAGCATACGGGCTATCGCGTGGGAGGCACCTCTCCGTTTGGAACGAAAAAAAACCTCCGCATTTTCATGGAGGAGGGAATTTCCGCACTGCCGCGGATTTTGATCAACGCCGGCGGCCGGGGGCTGCTCGCCGAGATGTCGCCGGCGGAGCTGATCCGGGTTCTGAAACCCGTCGCCGTGAAGGTGGCCATATGAAAAACGAACAGATGGTGATTCGCTGTCTCAATTGCGGAACGAAAAACCGCATCCCGCAGAAAAGGCTCCACGACCGACCGTTCTGCGGCAAATGCGGCGGAACGCTGGATGAGATGATCATCCGCTGCCTGCATTGCGGCACGAAAAACCGCATGCCCGAAAACCGCCTCAATGAAAAGCCTCTCTGCGGCAAGTGCGGCACCATGCTGGTCGTCACCAGCGACCAGGGCCGTCCCGTCGAGGTGACCGACGGCACATTCAGCCGCGAGGTGCTCTCGTCGCGCGGCTCGGTTCTCGTCGACTGTTGGGCGCCTTGGTGCGGCCCCTGCCGCACGGTGGGGCCGATCCTCGACGAACTGGCATCCAAATACGCGGGCGGCGTCCGGATCGCCAAGCTCAACGTGGACGAAAACCCGCTGACGGCATCACGTTACGACGTTCAAAACATCCCGACGATGCTTCTGTTCAAGGACGGAAAGCTGGTCAACCGTTTGGTCGGCGCGCTACCGAAATCGACCATCGAACAGCATCTCGTCGCCATCATGAAAACCAATTAAACCCATCGACATCACCAAGGAAACCATCATGCCCGACTCAACAGAGCTCAACCGCAAACTCATGTACCGCTGCCGCGTCTTCGACGTTTACGAGGGGGACGCGCAACTTCCCGACGGACGGATCTTCAAGCAGAGCTGGATTGACCACCGCCCCTGCATCGCCGTCGTCCCCGTAAACTCCGACGGAAACCTGGTTTTGATCCGGCAGTATCGTCACGCGGTGGGCGGAATGATCGTGGAGATTCCCGCGGGCAACATGGATCGGGACGGCGAGTCCGTGGAGGCCTGCGTCCAGCGGGAGCTGAGCGAGGAGATCGGCTTCCGGGCGGGACGATTGGTCCGGCTGTTCGAAGGCTATCTTGTCCCGGGATACTGCAACGAATACATGTATTTCTATCTCGCCCTCGATCTTCATCCGGCCTCGCTTCCCGGCGACGAGGACGAATACATCCGGGTCATGACGATCTCCTTCGCGGAGGCCCGGCGGATGATCCGTGACAAAGAGATCATCGACGCCAAAACGGCGCTGGGGATCCAGATGGCCCGGGATGTTCTGGAATCGGTCTCGGGAAGCCGATGAACGGGGAATCCACATTCCGGACAAAACTGAAAGGGGGGATAACGGCCGGCCTGAAGAAGGGCTGGGACGGATTCGTCTGGATGATGAAGATCATCGTCCCGATATCGCTCTTCACGGCGATCCTCGACTGGAGCGGCCTGCTTGGCCGCCTCGACTTCCTCCTCAAGCCGATGATGGGGTGGCTCGACCTCCCGCCGACGGCCGCCCTGCCGCTCATCATCGGCATGCTGAGCTCCGTGTACGGCGGGCTTGCCGCGATGAGCGTCCTCCCGTTCAGCGCCGCCCAGATGACGCTGATGGCCGTCTTCATCCTGACGGCCCACTCGCTGATTCAGGAGGGGATCATCCAGGGACAGTCGGGAATCCACCCGCTGAAGGCCACGCTGGTCCGAATCGGCGCCGCCGTCGTCACGGTGCTGCTGATCATCCCCTGGGTCGGAAGCTCCACGGCCATGCCCGCCGCTGCGGACGGCGCCCTTCCGGTCAGCCCGGCCTTCCTGGAAATGATCCGGCATTGGGCGTGGACAACCTTCCGGCTCATGGCCAAGATTTTCTTCATCATCATGGCCCTGCTCACCCTTCTCGAACTCCTCAAGGCCTTTGGACTGATCCACCCCTTCGTCCGGGCGCTCGAACCGTTCCTCCGGATCATGGGCCTCGACCGGCAGGTCGGTTTCCTCTGGATGACCGCGGTGATCTTCGGTCTTTCCTATGGAGGGGCCATCATCGTCGAGGAGGCCAAAAGCGGTCATCTGAGCCGCGAAGATCTGGAACTCCTTCATCTCTCGATCGGGATGAACCATTCGATGGTCGAGGATCCGCCGCTATTTCTGCCGCTGGGCATCCACCCGTTCTGGCTCTACGTGCCCCGTCTCGTCATGGCGATCATCATCGTCCGGCTGGTGCGCCTCTATCAGCGTTTTACCCGCCGTTCCCGGCAAGTCGCCTGAATACGAAAACGCCCCGGGAAGAAAAGGTCTCCTTGCCCCCGGACCAAACTTTTGCTATAAACTTTTCCAGGGCGTGGTTTTTTCCGCGCCGTCGAGACCCGTTTTCACGGATTCCACGATTTTCGGCGGGGAAGGGCGGATTCATCCCGAACATGCGAGAGGGGGACAGGTTCCATGATCTACAATGAGGAGTTCGAGACACTGCCGCGTGAGGTTTTGGAGGCCCTGCAGCTCAAGAGGCTCAAGCAGGTCGTCCAGCGGGTATACCATACCGTCGGTTTTTACCGGAAGGCCTTCGACGAGGCGGGCGTGACGCCCGACGACATCAGATCCCTCGACGATCTCCGACGGTTCCCCTTCACCACCAAACAGGACCTCCGTGACAACTATCCCTTCGGCATGTTCGCCGTTCCGATGAGCAGCGTCGTCCGTCTCCACGCCTCCTCCGGAACGACCGGCCGCTCGACCGTCGTGGGCTATACGAAGCGCGACATCGAAACCTGGTCGG
>JAQTRB010000021.1 GCA_028712015.1 Syntrophales bacterium | reverse complement strand
CAGAGGTTCAGTTATCAAAGAGCGGTATCGAGGTTAAGGAAATTGAGGAGTCCATACAAAGAACGGAAATTGTATTGATTGTAAAAGAGGAGAACAAGGAGTTCATCGAGAGTGAGATTAGAAAGGTTATTGACTAAAGGATTCTATAGCTTCCCAGATTTTAGCGAAGTGTTTATCATAATCACAAAAAAGAGGGGTCACAAACCGTTACTACGATTCGTAACCCCTCGATTTCTGGTGGGTCGTGCGGGAATCGGACCCGCGACCAACGGATTAAAAGTCCGCTGCTCTACCGGACTGAGCTAACGACCCCTTATTTTGGAGACCGGTCTTCTAACAGGAACGGTCTTTTGTTGTCAAGCGCTATTATGGAAACGAGGCCAAATGGATGCCGAGTCCAAAGGTGCGTAAATTGAAAGATCTCCTTGACATGCAAAGTCGCTTCTCCTATGGTCATTCCCCGCGAAGGAGGTTCCAAGGATCAAGTCTCAGGCATACACGGCAAGCTTGCTTCCGCTGAATTTAGAGGTCAATTCGAAAGTATGGTACGAAAGATTCGTGATGAATCAAGTCAACGCAAGATCCGGTCTAATGACAAACCATCGACTGCACAGGAAACGATTCCAGCAACGATTACCGTCACGGGCGGAGAACGCAAGAAGGGGACGTCGGGAACGGGACTTCCGTCCGGGACGGGTTCCTTCGAGGTCAACGGAAACAACGTTCATGCAGGGGCTGAAGAAACCCAAAAGACTTGCTGTAAAACAACGAACGGGTCGCAAAGACCCCGTCACATTCTGACCCTTTCCGGCAAGACCGACCAGGCGTTGAACCGCCGGGTTGCGCGGATGGAAACCTTTCTGGGTGATTCTATTGCGGAAGAACGGTTGGCCGATCTGTGTTACACAGCCAACACCGGTCGGACCCATTCCAGCCGACGGATCGGCATCATCGCGGGGTCGATGGCGGAAATCCAAAGAAAACTCCGTTCGCTGGATGGTTTGGGCGAGCGGGACGGCGTGTTCCGAGGGGGAGCGTCCTCACCGCCGAAGGTTGCCTTTCTCTTCACGGGGCAGGGTTCGCAATTCGCCGGCATGGGCCGGGAACTCTATCAGACGCAGCCCACCTTCCGAAAAGTCCTGGACCGATGCGGCGAGCTGTTGCTGGACGGATTCGGCTTGCCTCTTTCCGAGGTGCTTTATCCCGAAGAACGGGGTGGTCGGATGCAGGTGGATCAGACCGCTTATACCCAGCCGGTCCTTTTTGCCGTTGAATATGCGCTCTTGGCGTTGTGGAAGAGCTGGGGCGTCGAACCGGACGCCGTTTTGGGACACAGCGTCGGCGAATACGTGGCCGCTTGTGCGGCCGGCGTCTTTCCTCTCGAAGAGGGACTGAAACTGATTGCGGAAAGAGGCCGTCTCATGCAGGCCCTGCCGTGCAACGGGGCGATGGCGGCGGTCTTTGCGGAAGAGGCGCTGGTGAGAGACGCAATAGGGTCCTTCGCCGCGGATATTTCGATCGCCGCGGTCAACGGTCCCCGGCTGATCGTGATTTCGGGAGTCTCGGATTCGGTCGCAAAAGCCACGAAGATATTGGAGTCGCGGGGGACGAGGGCCACGTCGCTCAATGTTTCGCATGCCTTTCATTCGCCGCTGATGGAACCGATCCTCGAACCTTTCAAAGCGATTGCGCAGCGTATCCGCTATTCGATCCCGCGCATCGAACTGGTTTCCAACCTGACCGGAGAAGGCATCGGGGATGAAATCGCCTGCGTCGATTACTGGGTGAGGCACATCCGAGGGACGGTCCGATTTGCCGCCGGCATCGAAACCCTCTATCGCAGCGGCTATCGGTTCTTTGTCGAAATCGGGCCTCAGCCCGTCCTCGCGGGAATGGGGAAGACCTGTCTGCCGGATCAGTCCTGCGCCTGGCTGCCGAGTCTGCGTCGGGGACGGTCCGACTGGGATCAGATGCTCCGCAGTCTCTGTGAGTTGTACGTCAACGGCGTGAAAATCGATTGGAAAGGGTTTGACGGCGATTATTCCCGGAAAGAGATCCGATTGCCGAAGGACCGTTTTTAGGCTCGGCCGCCGCAGCGAAATCCTGCCCGACCCCCCCGCCGAATTGGAGGCGCCGGACCTTTCCGATGCCCGGCGACCGGAGGAGATCCGTTAGTCCTGAAAGGGATCCTGAAGGGTGATCGTTTCGTTCCGGTCCGGGCCCACGGAGACCAGGAACATCCGGGCGCCCGATAGGGTCTCCAGCCGTTCTATGTAACGGCGGGTATTCCGCGGGAGGTCTTCGAACCGCCTCGCGCCCCGGATATTCTCTGTCCAGCCGTCCATCTCCTCGTATACGGGCCTGCACTTTGCAAGCAGACGGAGGTTGGCGGGAACGGATTCCGTGAACTCCTCATGCTCCGTCCGGTAGCCGGTGCAGATCTTGATCTTCTCGATCCCCGTGAGGACGTCGAGTTTCGTCAGGGCGATCCCGCTGATGCCGGAAACGCGGACGGCATGGCGGACCAAAACCATGTCGAGCCATCCGCAACGACGCTTGCGGCCCGTCGTCGCGCCGAATTCCTGCCCGACCTGCTGGAGCCGGTTTCCCGTTTCATCCTTGAGCTCGGTGAGGAAAGGTCCTTCTCCCACCCGCGTCGTGTACGCCTTGCAGATTCCGACCACCGTTCCGACCCGATGCGGCCCCACCCCGGCGCCGCAGGCGGCGTTCCCGGAGACGGTGTTGGAGGAGGTGACATAGGGAAAGGTTCCGTGGTCGATATCGAGATGCGATCCCTGGGCGCCCTCGAAGAGGATCTTTTTCCCATGGTCGATCTGCTTCTGTAAAAGCAGCGAGCAGTCGGCCGCGTAAGGCCGGATGCGGTCGGCATAGGCGAGATATTCCTCCCGAATCGCCCCGCCGTCGATCGGCTCTTCCCCGAAGAGCTTCGTCAGGTAGAAGTTTTTCTCCTCCACATTCCGCGCCAGCTTTTCCCGAAAAACCTCTTCGTCGAGGAGGTCGCAGATGCGGATGCCGATCCGGGCGATCTTGTCTTCGTATGCCGGTCCGATGCCCCGGCCGGTCGTCCCGATCTTTTTCCCAACGTTGTGGGATTCCCGCGCGATGTCGATCCGGCGGTGATAGGGCATGATGACATGCGCGGTCTCGCTGATGAACAGGCGGGTGTCGACGGGAAGCAGGCCGCTTTCTTTGAGCCCGTCCAACTCCTCGATCAGCACCCGGGGATCGACAACGACGCCGTTGCCGATGACGCAGATCTTTCCCGCGTGCAGGATGCCGGAGGGGATCAGGTGCAGGATGGTCTGTCTGCCCCCGACCACCAGCGTGTGACCGGCATTGTTGCCGCCATGAAACCGGGCGATCACGTCGGCGTGTTCCGCGTAGAGATCGACGATCTTTCCCTTTCCCTCATCACCCCACTGGGTTCCGACCACAACGATGTTTGCCATAGCGATTCTCCAGAACGGTTTACATCTCGAGCTCGGTGACCGAGATCATGTTCGGCAATCTCCGCAATTCGTCGAGGAGTTCCGGAGAAACCACGCTGTCGGTGCCCAGAACGACCATGGCCTGGCCGTCGACCTGTTCGCGGCTCAGGTGGAGACGCGCGATATTGACGCCGTTTCGGCCGAGGGTCGTACCGATGTTGCCGATGACCCCCGGTTTGTCGTTGTTGTACAGGACGAGCATCCGCCCCTCCGGGATCACCTCGACGGTGAATTTGTTGATCCGGACGATTCGCAAATCCCGCCGTCCGAAGATCGCGCCGGCGGCAAAGGTTTTTTCTTTCGCGGTTTTGACGGTCACGGAGATCATGCTGGTGTAGTCCTTAACCGCGCTGCTTTTCGCCTCGACCACCCGGATTCCCCGTTCCTTCGCGACCAGCGGGGCGTTGATGTAGTTCACCGCCTCGTTGAGTATCGGGGTCAGCAGCCCCTTGAGCAGGGAAATGGTGATCGGCGCGACATTGTAATCGAGGATCTCCCCGCTGTATTCGACGGCCACCTCCTGGATGCCTCCGGAGACGAGCTGGGCCTCGAATTTGCCGAGCTTTTCCGCGAGGGTCAGGTAGGGGCGGATGACGGCGAGGATCTCGGCGCTGACCGACGGGAAATTCACCGCGCCTTTGATCTCTCCCGTCGTCAGATAGGCGCTGATCTGCTCGGCAACGGCGATCGCCACGTTGATCTGCGCCTCATCCGTCGAGGCTCCGAGATGGGGGGTGCAAATGACATTGTCCAGTCCGATCAAAGCCATGTTCTTCGTCGGCTCCTCCACGAAAACGTCGAGGGCGGCGCCGGCGATCCGACCGGAGACGAGGGCGTCATAAAGGTCCTGCTCGTCGATGATTCCGCCCCGGGCGCAGTTGATCACGCAGGCGCTCTTCTTCATCTTCGCGAAGGCCGCCGCGTTGATCAGACCTCGCGTCTCCTTCGTCAACGGGGTATGGACCGTGATGAAATCGGCGGTCCGGAAAATGTCATCCAGCGAGGCGAGCGTGAACCCCGCCTTTTCCGCCGCCTCCGGCGAGATGAACGGATCGTAGGCAATCACCTTCATCTTGAGCCCCAGCGCGCGGTCGGCGACGATGCTGCCGACGCGGCCGATTCCGATGACGCCAAGGGTCTTGTTGAGGAGTTCATGACCGGTAAACTTGCTCTTTTCCCACTTGCCGGCCTTCATCGACGCCGTCGCCTGCGGAATCTTCCGGTCCAGGGAGAGCATCATCGAGATGGCATGTTCGCCGGTCGTAACGGCGTTGCCGCCGGGGGTGTTCATGACGACGATCCCCCGTTTGCTCGCGGCCGGGATGTCCACATTGTCGAGACCGATCCCGGCGCGGCCGACGACCTTCAGCCGGTCGGCAAGGTCGATGACCTCCCGCGTCACCTTCGTGGCGCTCCGGATCACCAGCGCATCGTAATCCTTGATGACCGCCTTCAATTCGTCGGGCGTCATTTTCGTCTTGACGTCTACATCGATCCCCGGCGTGTTCCTGAATATCTCGATTCCCTCTTCGGACAGGTTGTCGCTGATCAGTACTTTTTTCATGGATTTACTCCTTTTTACGCCCGTCTATGGTGCGGCGATTTTTTCTCGGTACACTTTTCCCAATTCCCGTAACGCGGCGCGGATATCCTCGGGGGCGATCGTCGGCCCGCACCAGAAGCGGAATCCCGGAGGCGCATCCTTGTAAGAGCCCATGTCATAGGCCGCTTTGATCTTTCCCATCTCGGCGACGATTCCCTTGAGGAACGTTGCCTGTTCCTCTTTCGGCAGCGCGCGAATCTCCGGACTGACGACGGAGAGGCAGACGGAGGTGTTGGAGCGGATCTCCGGCGTTTCGGCCAGGAAGGCGATCCAGTCGTTTTCCGCGACCCACGCCGCGACGATCTCGAGATTCGCCAAGCTTCTCCGGACGAGGCCTTCGAGGCCGATGCCGTCCGCCCATTTCAACGCATCAAGGTAGTCCTCCACGCACAGCATGGAAGGCGTATTGATCGTATCCCCCTCGAAGATTGCCCGGTTGACCTTTCCCCCTTTCTTCAAGCGGAAGATCTTGGGAAGCGGCCAGGGCGGATCGTAGGCGTCCAGCCGTTCCACGGCGCGGGGGCTGAGCACGAGCATCCCGTGCCCCGCCTCGCCGCCGAGGCATTTCTGCCAGGAAAAGGTGCCCACATCGACCTTTGCCCAGTCGATCGGCATCGCGAAAGCGGCGCTGGTGGCATCGCAGAGGGAGAGCCCCTTCCGGTCGGCCGGGATCCAGTCCCAGTTCGGGATCCTTACGCCGCTCGTCGTTCCATTCGCGACATAGACGACGTCGTGGTTCCAGTCGACCGCGGCGAGATCCGGGAGCTTTCCGTAATCGGCCCGTAGAATCGTGGGGTTGAGTTTCAACTGCTTGGCGACGTCCGTAGCCCATCCTTCGGAGAAGCTCTCCCAGACGAGAACGGTGACCGGCCGGGGGCCCAGCAGGCTCCACATGGCGGCCTCGAAGGCGCCGGTATCCGACGCGGGCATGATCCCGACGAGATAATCTTCGGGAATTCCGAGGATCTGCTTTGTTTGCTGAATGGCGCGGAGCAGTTTTTCCTTTCCCAGCGCGGAGCGATGGGACCGACCGACCGCGGCATCCTTCAACGCATCGAGGGTCCAGGAGGGTCTCTTGTTGCAGGGGCCGGAGGCGAAGTGGGGATTGCTCATGAACAACTCCTTCCGTAAAATAAAAATAAATAAAGATGACCAAACGACGAGCGCAAGATATATCAGCGTTGAGGCGATTACTCAAGCGTTTTTGGGTGGGGGTTGACGCCGGAAAAGGGAAGGGGTATGTATGCAACAATAGATGGAGGTTCCCCGTGAAAAAAAGCAAGACCTTGTTTTTCTGCCAGAATTGCGGTCAGCAGTCGCCGAAATGGCTTGGTCGATGCCCCGCCTGCGGGGAGTGGAATCGTTTCGTGGAGGAGGAGATCCGGGATACCGACACGGCCCGTCCGTCCGATGTCCGTTTCGACGGCGTTCCGCAGTCCATTGAGACCATTACGGCCGACGAAGGGGAGAGGCTCCGGACGGGGATTGCCGAGTTGGACCGCGTCCTGGGCGGCGGGATTGTCGCCGGTTCCGCGATCCTGGTGGGGGGCGATCCCGGCATCGGCAAATCGACGCTTCTGCTGCAGGTTCTCGAAAAACTGGCCGGGCGCGGCTTGCCGGTCCTCTACGTATCCGGCGAGGAGTCCGCCCGGCAGATCAAACTCCGGGGGAAACGGCTCGGCGCCTCCGCGAAGGACCTGCTGATTCTCGTCGAGGTCGAACTGGAGAATATCCTGAAACGCATCCAGGAGATCAAACCGGCCGCGGTGGTCATCGATTCGATCCAGACCGTCTATACGCCGGTCCTCTCCTCCGCGCCGGGGAGCGTCGGGCAGGTGCGGGAGACATCGGCCAGGCTCATCCTGCTGGCCAAGCAAACGGGCATTCCGGTTTTTCTGGTCGGTCATGTCACGAAGGACGGCTCGATCGCGGGACCGAAGGTCCTAGAGCATATGGTGGATACGGTCCTCTATTTCGAAGGGGATTCCGGTCACGCCTATCGGATCATCCGGGGGATCAAGAACCGATTCGGTCCGACCCACGAGATCGGCGTTTTTGAGATGCGGGATACCGGCCTGGCGGAAGTCGCCAACCCTTCGGCCTTCTTTCTGGCGGAGCGGCCGGAGGGGGCCGCCGGGTCGGTGGTCGTTCCGAGCATGGAGGGGACGCGGCCGATCCTGATCGAGGTTCAGTCGCTGGTCGGTTCGACCAGTTTTGGAATGCCGAGAAGAACGGCCATCGGCGTGGATCACAATCGTGTCTCGCTGCTGACCGCCGTCATGGACAAGATCTGCGGGATCCATCTCGGAGGCAGCGACATCTTTCTGAACGTGGCGGGCGGCGTGAAGGTGGATGAGACGGCAATCGACCTGGGAATCGTCTCCGCGATGGCCTCCAGTTTTCTGAATCGGCCGATCGCGAACGGGACGGTTGTCTTCGGGGAGGTCGGACTGACGGGGGAGATTCGGGGAATTTCCCAGACGGAGGTTCGGATCAAAGAGGCGTCCCGGATGGGCTTCACGCGCTGCATTCTTCCCCGAACCCGCAACCGGGAAAACAAGCAGCGGCTGAACATCGAGCTGATTCCGATTGGTTCCCTGGCGGAACTGACGGAGAATCTTTTTTAGCGGCGTCGATCCAACAAAAAAAATCTCAGACAAGTCTTGACAGCCGGAAATAGATGCATATTATAGCCGCACTGTAGGACGCCATACGTAGTTTTATCCATTGAATATAATGAGGAAAGGAGAGATTAAAGCATGAAAATCAGACCATTACAGGACAGAGTGATCGTGAAGCGGCTTGAGGAGGAGGCGAAGACCAAGGGAGGGATCATTATCCCCGACACCGCCAAGGAGAAACCGATGGAAGGGCTCGTTATTTCCGTCGGAAAGGGGAAGACGGCGGACGACGGCAAGCTGATCAAACCGGACGTAAAGGCGGGCGATCGAATCCTTTTCGGCAAGTATTCGGGTACCGAAGTGAAGATCGACGGCGACGAGCTTCTGATCATGCGTGAGGACGACATCCTCGGCATTTTGGAGAAATAATCAATCAATTGATCATATAAGAAGGAGGAAAGATACATGGGAGCGAAGATACTTCAGTACGACGAAGAAGCGAGGAAGTCGATTCTCAAGGGGGTAAACACCCTGGCGGACGCGGTCAAGGTAACCCTCGGACCGAAGGGTCGGAACGTGATTATCGACCGGAGCTACGGCGCCCCGACGGTGACCAAGGACGGTGTGACCGTTGCCAAGGAGATCGAACTTGAGGACAGGTTCGAAAACATGGGCGCCCAGATGGTGAGGGAAGTGGCCAGCAAGACGAGCGACGTTGCCGGCGATGGAACGACCACCGCAACGATCCTGGCCCAGGCGATCTTCCGCGAAGGCGCGAAGAGCGTTGCCGCCGGGAGCAATCCGATGGACCTGAAGCGCGGCGTGGACAAGGCCGTCGAAGTAGTGGTCAACGAACTCAAGAAGATGAGCAAACCCACCAAGGATGCCAAAGAGATCGCGCAGGTCGGAACCATTTCCGCCAACAACGATGAGGCGATCGGTGCGATCATTGCCGAGGCGATGGAGAAGGTCGGCAAGGAAGGCGTCATTACCGTGGAAGAGGCCAAGGGGCTGGAGACCGAACTGGAGATCGTCGAAGGGATGCAGTTCGACCGCGGCTACCTCTCCCCCTATTTCGTGACGAATGCCGAGAAGATGGAAGTGGAGCTTGAGGATTGCCTCATCCTCATTAACGAGAAGAAAATCAGCAGCATGAAGGACCTGCTTCCGATTCTGGAGCAGATCGCCAAGATGGGACGGCCGCTGCTCATCATCGCCGAGGATATCGAAGGCGAAGCGCTGGCCACCCTGGTGGTCAACAAGATCCGCGGCACGCTCCATGTGGCCGCCGTCAAGGCCCCCGGGTTCGGCGATCGCCGCAAGGCCATGCTGGAGGACATTGCGATCCTGACCGGCGGGAAGATGATTTCCGAGGAGATGGGGTACAAGCTGGAGAACGTCAAGATCGAAGACCTTGGCCGTGCCAAGCGCATCCAGATCGACAAGGACAACACGACGATCATCGACGGCGCCGGCGCACGCTCGGCCCTCGAAGGCCGCGTCAAACAGATCCGCGCCCAGATCGACGAGACCACGTCCGATTATGACCGCGAGAAACTTCAGGAAAGACTGGCGAAACTGGTCGGCGGCGTGGCGGTGATCAAGGTCGGCGCCGCGACCGAAACGGAAATGAAGGAAAAGAAGGCCCGTGTCGAGGATGCGCTCAATGCGACCCGCGCGGCCGTGGAAGAGGGAATTGTTCCCGGTGGCGGCGTGGCTTACCTCAGAACCCTTCCCGGACTGGACAAGATGGCGCTGGAAGGCGACGAGGCGGTCGGTGTCCGGATCGTCAGGAAGGCTCTCGAAGAACCGACCAAGATGATCGCGAACAACGCCGGCATGGAAGGCAGCATCGTTGTGGAGAAGGTGAAGGAGAAGAAGGGGGCCTACGGATTCAATGCCCGGACCGACGTGTATGAAGACATGATCGCAGCCGGCGTCATCGATCCGACGAAGGTCACCCGTTTTGCGCTGCAGAACGCGGCCTCCGTCGCCTCCCTGATGTTGACGACCCAGTGCATGATTGCCGACAAGCCCAAGGATGAACCGGCGATGCCGGCCATGCCTCCGGGCGGCGGTGGATACCCCGGCATGGGGATGTGATCGATCCCGGCCCATTTGATGTAGCCCATAAGGCCCCCGTTGCTTTTCCAACGGGGGCCTTGTTCATTGTGTGTCCGGCATGGCGCCTCATCTTATAAAAACTCAGCTTAAAAAAACTTGACATACCAAATTCATTTCGCTAAAAGCAGGCGCGAATGAATGTTCATTCTAAGGCGACAGAGCAGACGTGATGAAAACCTCAGACAAACGAAGCGACATCCTGCGGGCGGCCCTGCAACTCATCGCCGAGCGGGGTTTCCACGGCGCCCCCATGGCTGAGATCGCCGAGAAGGCGGGGGTCGCCGCGGGGACGATTTACCGCTATTTCGAAAACAAGGATGTCCTGATTAATGAGCTGCATGGCGAATTGGAAGAAAAGATCAACGGGACGCTCATGAAGGGCTACCCCAGGGAACGCTCCCTCCGGGAAAGGTTCCTCTATCTCATCCGGGAACTTCTCCGGTACTTTATACGGAATCCCCTTCACTTCCGATATATGGAGCAGTACTATAATTCCCCCTACGGGATATCGATGCAAAGGGAAAGGCTTTTGGGCAAGCACGGCAAGCACGGTATCGTCATGGAGCTCTTCCAATATGGAATTTCACAGCAGCTCCTGAAAAACTTACCTGAAATCGTTCTTTTTTCGCTGGCCTTCGGTCCGCTGGTCCATCTCACACGCGATCACATCCTCGGCTTTGTTGCGCTGGATGAAAAGTTGATCGAACGAACCGCGGAGGCTTGCTGGGACGCGATCAAACGGTGAGGACGTTCGCGGTGGGAAGAAAGCGAATGGAAAGGAAAAGGAAGTCGTCTACATTTCGGAGGACAGAGGTGTCTTATGCAGAATGTTAAGAGGACCAAACGAATCGCCGTTGCAGGCCTTCTCGCCGGACTTCTGATCCTGGGTGGCTGCGGACAGCAGAAAGGCGCGCCGCCGCAGGGGGGGCTGCCGGAAGTGGCCGTCGCAACGATCCAGCCTCAGCGGCTCCTGGTCACCACGGAATTGGCGGGCCGGACATCGCCCCATCGCGTCGCCGAGGTTCGTCCCCAGGTGAGCGGCATCATCCAGCAGCGGCTGTTCACGGAGGGCGCCGATGTGAAGACCGGCCAGCCGCTCTATCGGATCGATCCCGCGCCTTTCCAGGCGGCCCTCGAAAGTGCCGAGGCAAACCTCACGGCCATGAAGAAGAATGCCGACCGGGCGCGGGCCGCGCTCCAGGCGAGCCTCGCCGGCGTCACCCGGCAGCGCGCCACCCTCGAACTGGCCCGGATCAATCGTGAACGGTTCGAGGAGGCCTTCCACGAAAAGGCCGTTTCCGCCGGTCAGCGGGACCAGGCCGTCACCGAGCATGAGGTGGCCCAGGCCGTGCTGCAGGCCGTTGAGGCGCAGGTGGAGAGCGACAGGACCGCCATCGCCTCGGCGGAAGCGGCCATCCAGCAAGCCGAGGCGGCGAGGAAATCAGCACGCATCAACCTAGGCTACACGACCATTGCCGCTCCGATATCGGGACGCATTGGCAGATCCGGCGTTACGGAGGGCGCCCTGGTGACGGGCCTTCAGCCCGTGGCCCTGACCACGATTCAGCAACTGGATCCCATGTATGTCGACGTGCCCCAGTCAACGGCCGAGCTGCAGCGCCTCCGGAAGCGGACGGAAGAAGGAAAACTCCAAAACAGCGGGCAAACCCGGAACAAGGTGCGTCTGTTTCTGGAAGACGGCACCCCCTATCCGCGGGAAGGATCGCTGCAGTTCCGCGATGTGACGGTTGATCCCACGACCGGATCGGTCATCCTACGGGTGATTGTTCCCAATCCGAAGGGAGTCCTGCTGCCGGGCATGTTCATCCGGGCGGTCATGGAGGAAGGCATCGACCAGCAGGCCATCCTGATTCCACAGCAGGCCGTGTTGCGCGATCCCAGGGGGGCCCCGTTTACATGGGTTGTGAACGCCAGCGGAGAGGTTCAGCAGCGACTCCTCACAATCGACCGCGCCATCGGCGATACCTGGCTCGTCACGACGGGCCTCGCGGCCGGCGAGAGGGTGATCGTCGAAGGAATGCTGAGAGTGAGACCGGGCGTTTCCGTAAAAGCGGTCCCTTTCGAAACGGGTGAAAAAAGCGGCGGGAAGAATATGAAGGCCGCCCTGCCTGCAAAAACGAATTGACGGAGGTGTTCGGTGCTGTCTAAATTTTTCCTGAAACGCCCTGTTTTTGCCTGGGTCATTGCCATCATCATCATGGCGACGGGAATCATTGCCATCTACAACCTGCCCATTTCCCAGTACCCCGAGATGGCTCCCCCATCCATCGCCGTGACCAGCTCCTACCCCGGGGCTTCAGCCGAGACCGTGGAAAACAGCGTCACCCAGATCATCGAGCAGAAGATGACCGGAATGGACCGGTTGCTGTATATGTCCGCCGAAAGTGATTCGTCGGGCAGCTCCCGGCTGGAGCTGACCTTTGCCCCGGGAACCAGTCCGGATCTCGCGTGGTCCCAGGTTCAGAACAAGGCCCAGTCCGCCGAGGCCAGCCTGCCCGACGTGGTCAAGAATCGGGGGGTTCAGGTCGTCAAATCCACACGGAATTACCTGATGGTGGTGGGGCTGATCTCGGAAGACGGCAGAATGGACAACGTCGATCTGACGGACTATGCCAAATCTTCTCTGGAACCGATACTGGCGCGTGTTCCCGGCGTCGGCGAGGTGGAGATTTTCGGCGGCGGGTATTCCATGCGTGTCTGGCTCAATCCGGAAAAGCTGACGGATTACCGTCTGACGGTGGCCGATGTGATCGCGGCGATCAAGGCCTACAATGTGGAGGTTTCCGCCGGCCAGTTCGGCGGGGCGCCGGCGGTGAAAGGCCAGCGTTTGAATGCATCCATCGTCATTCAGAACATGCTTTCGACCCCCGAAGAATTTGCCAACATCCCCCTGCGCACCAATCCGGACGGATCCATCGTACGGATCGGCGATGTGGGCCGCACCGAACTGGGCACCGAGGTCTACGACATCCAGGCCATGTTCAATGGAAAACAGGCGGCGGGCATCGCCATTCGCCAGGCGGCCGGCGCCAACGCGCTCGATACGGCCGATGCCGTCAAGGCCAAGATGACGGAGCTGAGCCGTTACTTTCCCGCGGGGATCAGAGTGACCTATCCCATGGACACCACGCCCTTCATCAAGGTGTCCATCAAGGAGGTTGTCAAGACCCTCGTCATCGCGATCTTCCTCGTCTTCCTGGTGATGTGGCTCTTCCTCGGCAACCTTCGGGCCACGCTGATTCCCACGATCGCGGTGCCCGTGGTGCTTCTGGGAACTTTTGCCGTTCTCGATTTCTTCGGTTTTTCCATCAACATGCTCACCATGTTTGCGATGGTCCTGGCCATCGGCCTGCTGGTGGACGACGCGATCGTGGTGGTGGAAAACGTGGCCCGCATCATGGCCGAAGAGGGGCTCCCACCCCGGGAAGCGACGGCCAAATCCATGGAGCAGATCACGAGCGCGCTTGTGGGCATCGGTCTGGTATTGTCCGCCGTATTCGGCCCCATGATCTTCTTCCCCGGTTCCACGGGGGTGATCTACCGTCAGTTTTCCGTGACGATCATCTCCACCATGCTCCTTTCGGTGGTCGTGGCCCTGATCCTGACGCCGGTGTTGTGCGCCTCGCTGCTCCGGAACGTGAAGGTCGGGCATGAATCGGCGGAGCATGCGGTCTTTTTTCTGCGGCCCTTTTTCCGCTGGTTCGACCGAAGATTCTTCGGCCTTCGGGACCGGTATGTGGGAATGGTCGGTCATTCCCTGTCCCGGAAGAAGCGCTACCTGGCCGTTTTTCTCGTAATCGTCGTGGTCATGGGGGTCCTTTTCCTGCGCATGCCCACCGCCTACCTTCCGGATGAAGACCAGGGAATCATGCTGGCCCAGGTGATGATGCCGACGGGTTCTACGATCGAACAGACCCAGGCGGTCACAAGAGTCATCGAGAATCATTTCATGGAAAATGAAAATGAGGCGGTGGAATCCGTGATGACCATCACCGGCGTCAGCTTTTCCGGACGGTCGCAGAACAACGGAATGGTGTTTGCCAAACTGAAGGACTGGGACCTTCGTGACCGGAACGACCTCAAGGCTCAGT
>JAQTRB010000239.1 GCA_028712015.1 Syntrophales bacterium | reverse complement strand
CTGTCCGACGTACCACATTTACGGTACGGAAATGGATTCTCCCCGAGGGCGCATCGCCTTGATGCGGGCCGTGGGCAAGGGGCGGATGAAGGCGGACGAACTGCCTTCATCCTTCACCCGTCATATCGCGTTGTGCCTGGGCTGCCGGGCCTGTGAAACCGCCTGTCCCTCCGGGGTGAAGTACGGACATGTGGTCAAGGCCGCTCAGACGACCATCCGGCAGAACACCCGGGAGGTCTGGGCGGCTATCTGTTTGAAATGGATCGGTTTCAAGCAGTTGATGCCTTTCCGTGAACGTCTCAAGATGTTGGCTTCGGTGCTCTGGTTGTACGAGAACAGCGGTTTGCAATCCCTCTTCCGGTCATTGCGATTCATGCCTCAGTCGCTGCGGCAGATGGAGTTGCTTTTGCCCCCGATCTCCCGGGAATATTTTAATTATTCGGCTCCCGCGCCGGCCATCGGCAAAAAAAGGGGCAAGGTTGCCTTCTTCATCGGCTGTGTCCAGGAGGCATTTTTGGCCAAGGCCAATCGCGCCACCATTCGGGTTCTGCAGCGCAATGGCTATGAGGTGCACTTTCCGGCCGGGCAAACCTGTTGCGGGGCCGCGCAACTGCACATGGGCGAATTCGATTTTGCCCGCGAGCTTGCCCGCAAGAACATCGATGCTTTTCTGGACCAGGGTTTTGAAGCGGTCATCAGCAATGCCGGGGGGTGCGGCGCCACGCTGAAAGAGGACTATGCGGAGCTGTTCACGGAGGATCCGATCTACTCCGCCAAGGTCGCCCGTTTTTCGGCGCTGGTCCAGGATTTCAGTGAGTTCATGCTGGATCATCTGCACGAGCCGCCCAACGGGGTTGTAAAGGCCCGTGCCGTATACTCCGATTCCTGCCACCTTCGCCACGTCCAGAAGATCAAGAAACAGCCGCGCCAATTGCTCCGGATGATTCCGGGGCTGGAACTGGTGGAGCTGAGCCGTCCCGATCTGTGCTGCGGGTCGGCCGGTGTCTACAATATCATGCACCCTCAAACCGCCAATCCCATCCTCGACTTGAAAATGGAGGATATCAAGGCTGCCAAAGCCGATCTTCTGGTCGTGAGCAACACGGGTTGTCACATGCAACTGATCGCGGGCACCGAACGGTCACGCTACCCGGTACGGGTGCTCTATATTGCTGAAGTTATCGAAGAATCATACACCATGGGAAGCCAGGGATGAATCATACCGCTGATAAAATTGCGTCCTTGTCGGCTCTGTTCCCGGCCGATCAGGCGATATGCGATCCGGTGGAGTTGATCACTTACGAAATCGATGCCGGCGTGGATCGGGAAACGCCTCTGGCGGTCCTGTTTCCGGCCGGCACAGAGGATGTCGTTCGTGCCGTGGCGTGGTGTCGCGATCACCGGATCCCTATTTCGGCCCGCGGCGCGGGAACATGTCTTTCCGGAGGGGCTGTTTCGGCAAAGGGCGGCTTGATCCTGGAATTTTCGCGGATGAAGGAAATCCAGGAAATCGATGGAACGGGCCTGCGGGCGCGCTTCCAGCCCGGTGTGATCACGCTTCATTTCTCCGATGCCGTCGCCGAGAGGGGTTTATATTATCCCCCCGATCCGGGCAGCGACCGCTCGGCGACCCTGGGCGGCACCATCGCGGAAAACGCAGGCGGACCGCATTGTTTGAAATATGGCGTAACGACCAATTATGTGATGGGGATGGAAGTGGTTCTTCCGGATGCGACCTGCATCACGCTGGGCGGCCCGGCGCTCGATTATCCGGGCATCGAGTTGCCCGGCTTGCTGACCGGCAGTGAAGGGACATTGGGGATCATCACCAGTGCGACGGTCAGGCTGTTAAAAAAACCCCCCGCAGTGATGACCATGATGGCGGCATTCGATTCCGTCGATCAGGCCTGTGCGGCGGTTTCCGCGATCATCGCCAACGGCATTGTCCCGGCCACGCTGGAATTGATGGATCAGAAGGTCATGGAGATCCTGGAAGATTACACGCAAGCTGGTCTGCTGGTGCAGGCCGGAGCGGCGTTGATCATCGAGGTGGACGGCTATTCGGCCGGCTTGCAACCCCAAATCGATCTCATCATAGAAATAATAAAGCGATTTGAAGCCTTTGGCTTTCGCAGTGCAAAAGACGCAGAAGAGAGAACCGCGATCTGGTTTGCCCGGAAAAGCACGGCAGGCGCCATGGCACGGCTTGCCCCTGCTTTTTTAGCGCTGGACCCGACCGTGCCGCGATCCTTGCTGGGGGAAGCGCTGCGTCGCATGACGAAAATTTGTGAAGATCGCGGTCTGTCGTCATATTACGTTTCCCATGCCGGAGATGGCAACCTGCATCCCCACATCCTCATAGCGGACGCGGACGATGAAAAATTGATGGAGAATGTTCGTGAGACAGGCAAGCTCATGATGCAGGAAGCGGTGCGTCTGGGTGGGACCATATCCGGCGAGCACGGAATCGGGCTTGAAAAGCGCGAATTCATGAGCTTCATGCATACCCCGGATGAACTTGCGGCCATGAGGGATGTCAAAGCCGTATTCGATCCACAGAACCGGTTCAACCCGGATAAAATGTTCCCCACCGCCCCACCGGATGCTGATCTCATCCCGCAATGCCATGTCCTCCCGGCAGTGCAGTCTCTTGCCGATCAGATCCGAAGCGCAGCCGAATCCGTTCCCCCGGCCAGGGTGTTCATCGGCGAGAACCAAATGCCGGAAGGTGTTTCGAGCTCGGGGGATCTCTACCTGTCCAGCCGAACGTTGGACGGCGTGATCTCCTTTCTTCCGGATGATATGTACGTCGTTGCGGGAGCAGGCACTTCGTTGCAGAGCTTGCGCAGATTTCTCGAATCGAAGGACCGCTATCTTCCCCTAATTTCTCCGTGGGATGAAACAACCCTCGGTGGGCTTGTGGCCTCCAATCTCAACGCCCCGCTGCGTACCCGTTATGGGGGGATCCGGGATCTTCTGCTTTGCATGACCGTAATCCTGCCGGACGGCCGGGTGATCGATGCCGGCAAACCTCTGGTCAAAAATGTTGCCGGGTATGATTTGTCGAAATTGTTCATCGGGTCCTTCGGCTGCCTTGGGCTGATTGCGAGCGTGACTTTCAAAGTCCTTGCACACCCTAAAGCCCGTTTCACCTATTCTATTCCTGTCAGAGATCCTGCCCTGGCGATCCGGGTGGGATTGTCCGTATACCAACAAACGATCAATGCCTCTGCAATACTATGGATCAAGAAGAAAAATGCACTACGGGGAAATCTGATTTGTACGTTCGAAGGCTTGCCGGAAGATATTCAAATTGAAGAAAACCTGCTTCAACACTTGGCATCGGCCAATCATCTTGCCAGCATGGATTCCGTCGATGGGAATGATGGATCAGCCATTTGGGCGGATTGGATCCGCTCCGAGTGCGACAGG
>JAQTRB010000238.1 GCA_028712015.1 Syntrophales bacterium | reverse complement strand
AAAAGACTCCCCGGGAAGGGGATCGAGCGGGTACTGATCCGGGGGACGAACTGGATCGGAGACGTCGTCATGACGCTGCCCGCCGTCGCCGCGATCCGGAAGACTTGGCCCCGGGCGCGGATCTCCGTTCTTGCGAAACCCTGGGTGGCGGAGGTCTACCGACTTTCACCGGACGTGGACGACGTGATCCTCTTTCAGGAACCTGGGCGTCATGCCGGAATCAGAGGAAAGATCCGGTTGGCCGGAGAACTTCGGGGAGGCGGCTTCGACTGCGCCATTCTCCTTCAGAACGCGATCGAAGCGGCGGTCCTTGCGAGAATGGCCGGAATTCCCCTCCGCGCCGGGTACAACTCCGACGGCAGGGGATGGATGCTCACCCATTCGGTCCGCCGGACGAAAGAGATCCGCCGGATCCACCAGATCGACTATTACCTGGAAATGGTCCGGGCTATCGGCTGCATGTCCGCCGGGCGCGAAGTTCGCCTCCGCACCGGAACGGCGTACAGCGATCGGGCGGAGAGACTCTTCGCCGGTTTCGGCATCGCAGAAAACCTCCCGTTGATCGGCATTGCCCCCGGCGCCGCCTATGGGCCGGCCAAGAAATGGTTCCCGGAGCGGTTCGCCGCCGTTGCCGACCGACTGAAGAGCGAATTCGGGGCGCAGGTGATCCTGTTCGGGAGCGACGGCGACCGGCAGAGCACGGCCGATGTGCAAAAAAACGCCCGCCAACCGCTGATCGATGTCGCCGGGAAGACGGACCTGACGGAGGCGATCGCGCTGATCTCCCGCTGTTCGCTCTTTCTTTCGAACGATTCCGGTCTGATGCATATTGCCGGGGCGCTGGGGGTCCCGACAATCGCCGTCTTCGGATCGACCAATCCCGTTACGACATCGCCGGTGGGGGAAAAGAGCCTCGTGATCCGCCATCCGGTTCCATGCGCCCCCTGCCTCAAACCGGTCTGTCCGACCGATTTTCGCTGCATGGAACTCATCGGCGTGGAGGAGGTTTTCGCGGCCGGGAGAAGACTTTTACGGGAAAGGTAGAAAATGCGGGAGAAAGAATTGCGAACAGCGGTTTTTCTGGACCGCGACGGAACGATCAATGAAGAGGTGCCCTATCTCAACCGGATGGAAAAGCTCCGTCTGATCCCCGGCGCCGCCGAAGCGATTCGCCGGATCAACGAAAGCGGGATGATGGCTGTCGTCGTCACGAACCAGTCGGGGGTCGCCCGCGGTTTTTTCGACGAAACCTTCGTCAAAAAAACCAACGCCTATCTACGGGATATTCTCCGGACGGAAGGGGCGTTGATCGACGCCTTCTATTTTTGCCCCCACCACCCGACGGAGGGGAAGGGTGCATATCTGCAAACATGCCGGTGCCGGAAACCAGCGCCGGGAATGCTCCTCAGGGCAGCGGAGGAACTTGGAATCGATCTGAATCACTCCTACATGGTGGGGGATATGCTGCAGGATATCGAGGCGGGGATGCGAGCGGGAACCAGAGGGGTTCTCGTTCGAACGGGCAACGGCGAGGACTCCGTTGCGACCCTCACCGCCGGTTCGGAATCCAAGGACGGCGCAACGACCGAACCCGTCTGCATCGCGGCGGACCTGCGGCAAGCCGTGGCGTGGATCATGGAAGACCGGAAGGAGTCGGGACGGTGAATATCCTGATCGTCAAACTGAGCGCGATCGGCGACGTCATTCATACGCTGCCGTCGCTCGCCGCTCTCCGGCGCTGTTATCCCGAGGCGCACATCACCTGGGTCGTCGAGGCGGCGGCCGCCGACCTTCTCTCGGAGCATCCCGATCTGAACCGGGTCATCGTTTCCGGACGGAAGCGCTGGCTCAGGGAACTCCGGCAAGGACGCATTGCCGCGCCCCTTCGGGAAATGCGATCCTTCCTCGGGGATCTCCGGGACCGGCGGTACGACCTCGTCATTGATTTCCACGGCCTGCTGAAGAGCGCGCTGATCGTCCTGATCAGCGGCGGAAGGCGGAAGCTCGGCTACGACAGCCTCCAGGAACTCAGCGGCTTCTTCTACAACGAAAAAATCCCCGAAGAGATGGGGAAGCACGCCGTGGAACGCTACCTCGATTTTGTCCGTCATGTCGTCGGGGAACAGGGGAAGGCCCGCCTCCCGGAAACGCCGGTGTTCACGATCCCGACGGGAGATCGGCAAATGCGCCAAGCGGCTGCGCTGCTGGGGCGGAACCCGGCGATGCCGGCGGCAACGGGAAAGAACGGTTGGAATGCGGATTCAGGCGGGATCAAAGGAAGGATAAAACAGGAAGGCGGGCGGTTTGTGGCCGTCAATCCGGTGGCTTTCTGGAAAACCAAACTTTGGGAGGATCAAAAGTTCGCGGAACTCGGCGACCGGATCCGGGAGGAATTGGGGATCGGCGTGGTTTTCACGGGCGGTGAATCCGCCCCGCTCGAACGGATTTGCCAAAAAATGCGAAGCGGAGCCGTCAACCTCGGCGGCCGGACGACGCTCCGGGAACTCGCCTGCATTTATCGGCTGGCGGAACTGCTGATCACGACCGATACCGGCCCGATGCACCTCGCGGCCGCGGTGAACACGCCGGTCGTCGCGTTGTTCGGGCCGACCGATCCGGTTCGCACGGGCCCCTATGGCGCCGGCCACCGGGTCATCCGGAAGGAGCTGTCCTGCATGCCCTGTTTCCGGAAGCGGTGCGAAACGCAAAGGTGCATGCAAGAGATCACTGTGGAAGAAGTCTTTACGAATGTCCGGGAACTGTTGAACCCAACCCGAGATGCAAAAGGAGAAAAAGATGGGAATCCGTAAGGAGCTGCTGGAGATACTGGCCTGCCCCCAGTGCAAGGGGGCGTTGCGATTGAACGCAACGGAAGACGGTCTGATCTGCGATCGGTGCCGTCTGCTCTACGAAATTCGCGACGAGATCCCGATCATGCTCATCGACAAGGCGAAACCCCTCGACAGGTAGTCGGGGCAACTTTCGAACTTCCGTCGGGTTCGGGCCTCCCTAAAAAAGCAGTGCAAAAGCTTGTCCCCGGCTTGGCGGAACGGTTCGGCCTTTTCCGCCGCACCCGGCGCCTGGAATGCGGCTTCCCGGAAAACCGGGTCAGCGCTTGAACAATTCGGGGTTTAGAGTTGGATCATTGTACATCTTGAACTGTCTGTAAAGTTTCATTATTTTTCTGCCGGCCCCATAATCCTCCAGCAGCCTCTCCAACGCCTTGTTGAGATCGTCGCGCTGCAGTTTCAGCACGGCCAGCCGGTACAGTGAACGCTGACGATGCTCTTCGTCTATGTCGCTGCGACGGGAGTCTTCGGCCATATGGAACACCTTGAGCGACAGGATTGAAATCCGGTCGACAATGCTGCCGGGGGTCTCGGAGTTGATTGCGTCCGTGTCCGTTGAAGGAGCGGCGGCCGTCAGTTCGGCCAAAAT
>JAQTRB010000237.1 GCA_028712015.1 Syntrophales bacterium | reverse complement strand
CCGCTACGCAATTGTTACGCCCATACGACGGCTATTCTTTCGCCGTTCACCTACGAGTCGATCATGACGAGCAGATCGATATTCTGGGCATTGCGGCCTGAATGCGACAATCGAGTCACCAGTTGGTGTCCAGATCTGCAAGGCTCAAATTCTTCGATAGCTGAGACCCAAAAACTGAATCCGCTCCTCCCCGTCAACTGTCACGGCCCTGACCGCGCCTGCCAGATTGCGGCCACCACCGG
Source organism: Syntrophales bacterium (assembly GCA_028712015.1). Classification (GTDB taxonomy): domain Bacteria; phylum Desulfobacterota; class Syntrophia; order Syntrophales; family UBA5619; genus UBA5619. The sequence continues at coordinate 3,201 of JAQTRB010000237.1, read as the reverse complement.
GCATGTATCCCACCGTGTCCGATACCGGCGCCACCACGGACGGGCACTGATAGACGCCGTCGAGGCGGCGGAGCACCAGGACGTCTTCCTCGATCTGCAGGCTGATGGTCTTACTGATCAAATTCAGCTTTACAGGCACGAAGTCCTCTGTCCAGTCTTTGGGATCCAGGTTGGCGATTTCGTAGGTTCCCACCCACCCGGCCCATTTCTCGGGAATGGGCACGGGAACATACCGCTCGGCGAGGAAGTGGGCCCGGCCCCGGTGGTGCTCGATCATGATCGTCCGGCCCTGCATCTCACGGAACTCGTATTGGTACTCTTGCGAAGTTGACTCCGAGAACCATCCATTCTCTCCGGGCACGATGACTTTCGCGCTTTCCCAATCGTGATGAGGCGGTTCGCCCTTCTTTTTCCACAGGAGGCCTTCGGTCACCGCCTCGATGCGGCTGTATGAGCGGCCAGGCGATGTTCCCGCTACCGACGCGATATCCAGCGTGCTGTAAATCCCCTCGATCGCCTTCAGTTGGGCCGGGGTCCAGGAAGTTTGCCTTGAGTAAGGGGGGGCGGGGGACCCGGATGGTTTCAGGATACCCGTCTTCCTTTCCACGGCCCTGGCGAGCGTGTCGCGCGCTATCTCCTCGTGCAGGGGATTGCCTTCCTGTGCGTTCGTCAGCACGATCATGCCCAGGTTGTGATCGGTCAGAATCTTCAGCATGCTCTCGAAGATCATCGCATCGCCCGAATGTTCGCAGAACCGGCCCGCATAGGCCAGCTCCGGATCGTAGAGTTTCCATATGAACCCGAGCGGAAAATCGAAATCGAGCGGGATCGATCCATTCTGGCGCGTGATCATGGCCACGACGGTTTCTGCCTTGAGTACGCGCCCTCCCGGGACTTGGCCCCGGGCGTTCATCATCTGAATGAACCTGGCCATGTCGTTGACACTGCTGATCATCGAACCCGCCGCCACGGTGTTGTTGAAGTACGGACCGTATGTCTTACCCATAAGATACCCTTTTGCCAGGGGACCGCCTGCCACAGCCGGCGAATCCCGGAAGAACGAGGTGTGGTTCATGCCGAGCGCCTGGAAGAAGGCATCCGAACGGCTCTCGAAGGTTTCGCCGGAAGCCGCTTCGATCACCGTGGCCAGGAGCGATACGGCGGTGTTGTTGTACATGAGAAAGAAATTCGGCGGGTAGTGGGCATTGTCGCCGCTGAGCATCTTCAACAGACGAGTATTGAAATCGGGGTAGCGGGCCTTTCCGAATGTTCCGTTCCAGAGGTCCCCAGGGATGCCCGAGTGGTGGGTCAGCATGGAGCGGATCGTGACGGGGCCGCCTGCGGACTCCGGGTAATTGCCCAGCGGGGGACCCACCGAAAAACCGGGAATGTACTTGGTCAGCGGATCGTCCAGGTTCACTTTGCCGGCATTGACAAGCTGCAGGACCAGACAGGCGGTGAACACCTTGGAAACGGAACCGATCTCATAGAGCGTGTCGGCCGTTGCCGGGACTTCAGCTTCGGCGTCTGCATAGCCGAAACCCTGCGCCCACACCACTCTCTGCTCGTCCACGAGGGCGAGCGAAAGCCCTTTCACATGCGCATTCTCCGCCATCCTTTTCTGGACCACAGCCGTCATATCGCCGATAATGTCACCATAGTTGGGAGACCCATTGGCGGAACTGCCGCAACCCGTGACGAGCGGAGGTGCAAGCGCGAGAAGCCCCAGGGCGGCTGTCGATTTAAGGAATTCGCGCCGCGTGGATCCGCCAGATGGTTTAGCTGTCGAACTCGCAGATGGTTTTTTCATTCGCACCCCGTGAGAGCAGATCAATTCTTTTGTGATCAAGGTGACTGGTTTCGTAAACGAGTCTTATGGAGACGATGCCGGAGTTCCTATCATGAGATGTGCATCGCTGCAAGCTATCGAGTAAAACTTGATATGACGTCGGGGCCGATTCGCGGCTGATGACCGGCTCATTGGAACCGGATGAACCGTTTTTTGCCTTCGCGCTTTGCGTCCCGGGCGGGGATCTCAGATCAGCAGGAAGGCAAGCGCGGCGAGAAGGATCATCCCGGTGAGGGTTCCGGTAAAGCCGAGGAACGGGATGAAAAGAAGGCTTCCGCAAAGGGCGCCGAGACAGCCGCCGATGAGATCGGCCGCGTACAGAGGACCGATCACCTTTTTCTGTTCCCGGACGCCGCAGAGACCGGCATAGGCGAAGAGGCCGCCGACCAGAAATCCCGTTGCCGCAAGCAGCCCCGCCGTCAGGATAAGCCCGCCGGCCGCCCCGCCGATCACGATTCCGCTGATCGCGAAACCGAGAACACAGTACCCGGAAAGGAGGGCGACGCCCCACCACTTTGTCCTTTTCTTCCGGACACCGGTTCCGAGGATCAGATCCCGCAGGACAAGCGCACCGACGGCCAGTCCGGCCATGAATGCCGCGAGGAGAAGCCCGATCTCCTGGTAGAGGACCCCCTCCTTGGCCTGGTAGGAAAGGATCAGGACCGACTCGATAACGACGCCGGTAAATCCTGCGACGGCGGCGAGCAGCGCCCGTCGTCGGGATGTGCGCAAGCGGCTTCCCAGGAACAGAACCGGCAGGCCGAACAGCAGCCCCCACCCGATGATCCATTCGGTTTTTTCAAACCCCTTTGCGTTGACCGGGATGCCGGGCAGGTCCGCAAGCGCGAGCCCCGGGAAAAACCGCGAGAGCCATGAGATCAGCGCATAGGAGTAGCAAGCCGGCTGAATGTCGGTATTTTCCGGAACGGCTGTTTCTGTGAGGCGTTTTTCCACGTCGATAAAACGGTCGTTCGTGAAGAGATAGCGGATGTAGAGCGGAGAGACGAGACGGGTCTGCAATCCCCGTTCCTGCAGCCGATCGATTAAAATCTCCGGCGATCGCGGGAGCGGCGCGGCGGAGGCCGTCATCAATGTTGTTGCCCCCGAAAGGACAAGTACCTCCGGAAAGACGGCGGCAAGGGCGTGATAAATGCTCGCCGTTCTGCGAGTCATCTGCGGCGTCCAGAGATTTTCGGCCGTGGGGAGTCTCAGCGCGACGATTCCTCCGGGATGAAGGCGCGCGGCGCACTGGTTGAAGAATTCCCGCGTGTAGAAGCGATTCGTCTCTCCCGATGACGGCTCCGGCATACCCACCAGAATCAAGTCCCAGGCAAACCCCCTGTTTTTCAAAT
>JAQTRB010000020.1 GCA_028712015.1 Syntrophales bacterium | reverse complement strand
GACTTCCTCGCAAATCCATGAGCGGTCCCGACGCGGATTCCGTCATGAAATCGTATGAATGATTTATACAAGATCAGCCCGGACATGGCATCAAACCGGATTCAGAAAAAAAGGGGAAGCCTTCCGGCCTCCCCTTCTCGTTTAAAAAACCACTTTCTGCTCCGTCCGCCCCAAACCTTGTTTATCCGAGAATCGCCTTCAGATCCTCATCCGGCGTCGTGATCGGCTTGATCCCGAACTTCTCGACCAGAACGCCCAGCACGTTCGGTGTAATGAACGCCGGCAGCGTCGGCCCCAGGCGGATGTTCTTGATCCCGAGCGCCAGCAGCGTCAGCAGGACCGCCACCGCCTTCTGCTCGTACCAGGAGATGATCATCGAAAGCGGCAATTCGTTCACGCCGACGCCGAAGGCCTTCGACAGGGCCACGGCCACCTGGATCGCCGAGTAGGCGTCGTTGCATTGCCCCATGTCGAGGAGCCGCGGAATCCCGCCGATATCCCCGAGGTCCTTGTCGAAGAAGCGGAATTTTCCGCAGGCGAGCGTGAGGACCATGCAGTCCGCGGGAACCTTCTCGACAAACTCCGTGTAGTAGTTCCGACCCGGCTTCGCCCCGTCGCAGCCGGCCACGAGGAAGAAATGGCGGATCTTCTTGTCCTTCACCGCCGCGATCACTTGCTCCGCGACCCCAAGAACCGTATTCCTGGCAAAGCCGACCATCACGTCCTTCCCCGCCACATCTGCGGCAAACCCCGGCGCAACGATGGCCGCCTCGATCGCCGGCGCGAAGTTGCGATCAGGGATGTGAACCGTCCCCGGCCAGGCCACCAGCCCAGATGTAAAGATCCGCCCTTCGTAGGTCTGCTGCGGCTTCTGAATGCAGTTCGTCGTCATTACGATCGCGCCGGGGAACGCGGAGAATTCCTTTGCCTGGTTCTGCCAGGCCGTTCCGTAGTGTCCATAGAAATGGGCGTATTTCTTCAGCCCCGGATAGCCGTGGGCGGGGAGCATCTCGCCGTGGGTATAGACGAAGATCCCCTTCCCTTCCGTCTGCTTCAGCAGCGCTTCGAGGTCCTTGAGATCATGGCCCGAAATCAGAATCGCCTTCCCCTTCTTCGCCCCGAGCGGAACCTTCGTCGGAACGGGGTGGCCGTAAGCCCCGGTGTTGGCGGCGTCGAGGAGCTCCATCGTCCGCAGATTGATCTCGCCACACTTCAGCACAAGCCCGAGCATCCCGCCCATGTCTATCTTTCCGTCGAGAAGCGCGGCCAGTGCCTCCTGGAGGAAGGCGTACACCGCCTCGTCCTCCCGACCGAGGATCTGGGCATGATCGGCGTAGGCGGCCACTCCCTTGATCCCATAGAGAAGCGTATGCTTTAATGAAAGGATGTCGGCATCGGCGGCCGGATAGGATTTGATCCCGTGCGGCTCGGCCTGGGCAACCAGTCCGTCGATCGTCTCCGCCGGCTGGAACCGCGCGGCCTCGTCCGAAAGATCGGCGGACTTTCCCGCCGCCTTCCATTTTTCCAGAATTCCGTCACGGAGGGACACGACCTTCCGGATCAGCAACGCGATGCGCTCCGGATCGAAGTCGACGTTCGTGACCGTGGTGAAGAGTCCCTCGCAGACCAACCCATCGATCCCGTGATCTCGGATCCCTTCCTTGCGCGCCGCAATCGCGGCTTGGGAGAGACCTGCCAGCGCATACACGAGCAGATCCTGCAGCGCGGCCACGTCGGGCTTCTTTCCGCAGACCCCGGAAACGCTGCACCCCTGCCCCTTGGCCGTCTGTTCACACTGATAGCAAAACATGATACACCTCCTTATGAATTGGGATTGAGGGGCAAGCGCTTCGCATTCGTCCAACACGCCACCCCCATGGTTGATCCTTTCTATCCCGAACATCGCCTGAATGGTTTGACTTAAATCAAGTGACCTGAAAACGGCCTGCGCAGCAGTCGGCCGCGCCGATCAAGGCCGCCCGCGGTTCCACGATCACGTGAACCGGGATCCGCAGCAGCAGATCGGCCATCCGCCCCTTTCTCCTGAACGCGGCCGGAAAGGGTCCCTTCTCGAGAAGAGGAAGAATTCGCGGCGCAATTCCTCCTCCGATGAAAATGCCGCCCGTCGCCAGCGTCTTCAACGCCAGGTTCCCCGCCTCGGCCCCGAGGATCGAACAGAAGAGTTCCATTGTCCGAATACAGAGACCGGCCTTCTCCTTGAACGCCGCTTCGACGATGATCGGCGTGGGATCGTCGACCGCGGCCAGTCTCGCGGCCAGCGTGGCCGGCTCCTCCATACCTTTCTCCTTTAAAAAGCGGTAAATCCGCGCGATTCCCGGCCCGGAGCAGACCCTCTCGTAGCTGACATGCCCGAATTCTTTGCGGAGTTCTTGGAGAAGCTCTTCTTCCAGTGGGCTCCCCGGAGCGAAATCCGCGTGTCCACCCTCGGATTCGTGTTCCTGCCGGCACGTCCCGTTCCGAGTCAGAAAGGCCTCTCCCAGACCCGTTCCCGGGGCAATCACGGCGATGACGCCGTCGGCCGCAGGCTCGCCGGGACAGAGCGTATGGAGCTCACCCGGTTTCAAGAGCGGCACGGCGCGGGCGGTGGCCGCAAGATCGTTCAGCAGCCGGACGGATCGCAGACCGCATTTATCCTGAATGGCTTCAGCATCCGCGATCCATGGAAGGTTGGTCATCTTCGCGCGGCCCCGGATAACCGGCCCGGCGACGGCGAAGCAGGCCCGGTCCGCCGGTAGACCCTTTCGTTCCAGAAAGGTTTGGATCAGGGCTTCGATCCCGGGGTAGCGGCCGCTGGGAAAGGTCTCCTCCGCCAGCGGCTCTCTCGGGTCGGCGCCGTCCGAAAAAATCGCCAGGCGGCTCTTCGTGCCGCCGATATCGCCGGCCAGAAACATCTTCATTCCTCGCAGGGCACGGCCAGTTCACACCGAAGCCAGTCGAGATAGTCGCGGCTGCCCGCGGCCACCGGGACGGCGATGATCTCCGGCGTTTCATAGGGATGGAGTGATCGGATGGCCTGTTCGACCGCCCCGTAAACCTCTTCCCGACTCTTGATCAGGCAGAGCCACTCGCCCGCCGTCTCGATCCGACCCTTCCAGCGATAGATGCTTTCGATCGGCCCCACGATCTGGACGCAGGCGGCGAGCCTTGTCTCGACGAGCGACCGGGCGATTCGCTCGGCATCCTCTCTCTTTTCCGTCGTTGTCGTCACCTGGATGAACCCTTCCATCGTAAATCACCTCGCCAAACCGGTCGTCCGTGTGCATTCGTACATGAGGATCGCCGCCGCTTGCGGGAGACTCAGCGACTCCGCTTCACCCGTACCCGGGATCCGCCATCGTTCGTCGATCTGTCCGAGAAGCGTTGCCGGCAGTCCGTGGCTCTCGCTCCCCATCAGCAGCGCGGTTGCGGGACCGCAGGGATGGGGCGCGTCCCCCTCCCGGACCTCGCTGCCCACGACATGGAAACGCCGCCGGATCTCCGGCAACATAACCTCCAAGTCCACATTTTCCATTACGGTCAGGTGGAAGAGACTCCCCATCGATGTCCGGACCACCTTGGGATTCATCACGTCGCAGGAGCCTTTGCTGACGAGAACCGTCCGGAAGCCGAACCAGTGCGCCGTCCGGAGAAGGGCGCCCAGGTTGTTGGGATTGTTCACCCGGTACAGCAGCAGCAGCGGCCCGGTTTCGTTCGATAGACATTCGATCGGATCGACGAACGGCGACATCGCGGCCACCGCCATCAACCCTTCCGGGGAGGGGTCCTGGCTCAGGGTTGCCCATTCGCGGTCGGTCAGCCGGAAAATCGGGATCCCGGACGGAACCTTTTTCAGCAGCTCTCCCCATTTCTCGGCGCCCGCCGGGGAAATCAGCAGTGCCTGCGCCGGCCGCCGACTCCGGAGAAGTTCTCCGACAACCTTGCCCCCTTCAGCAAGAAAAAGCCCTTCCCGCCGTCGGTGCTTCTCCATCGCCAGTTTTCCCCACCGACTGAGCTGGGATCCCGATGGTCTCGCAATCCCTTCCGACATCTTCCGTTTCCCCCCGTTTCTCGCGGGCGGACCGATTTTCGTCCGTCCGATGCTTCCCGACGACAAGGAATCTTAACAGAGAAACCCTTTACGGAAAAGGACTTTTGAACTTCTCCTTCCCTTTTTTTTGCACTTGACAGCCATGTTTCTTTTTCTTATGGTTTGATCGCCGCGGGAGGGAGATCTCCGTTTCGGCGTTTTGAACTTCCGTACGCGCGTTTTTTTCGAGGCTTGTCGATTGAAAATCACGTGATCAGGAGAATCGGATGAAACCATTTGTGCCCAAGGGGATTATTCCCGCGATGATCACCCCGCTGGACGAGAAGGGACGCATCAACGAAGGCGCGCTCCGTAAACTGACCAACCACCTGATCGACGGCGGCGTTCATGGTCTCTTCCCCGTCGGGAGTCAGGGGGAATTTTTTTCGCTCACCTTCGAGCAAAAAAAGGAGGCGATCCGGATCGTCGTCGAAGAGACCCGCGGACGGATTCCCGTTTATGCGGGAACCGGCGCCGTCACAACCCGCGAGGCGATCGAAACGACCAAAATGGCGCGGGATCTGGGCGTCAGCGCCGTCTCCGCCATTACCCCCTATTTTCTCGTCCCCAGCCAAAAGGAATTGATCAACCATTATACGGCGATTGCGAATGCCTGCCCGGATCTGCCCATCCTGCTCTACTCCAATCCGGACCGGACCCAGGTGCCCTTCCCGATCTCTTCGGTCCTGGAACTGGCCGCCGTGGACAACATCATCGGCATCAAGGACTCGAGCGGCGACATGTCGCTGACGGGAGAATACATCCGTCTCACCCGGGGGATGAATTTCCACGTCCTGATGGGACGCGACACGCTGATCTATGCGGCGCTCTGCTACGGAGCCAAAGGTTCGATTTGCGCCACGGGAAACGTCGATCCGCGCGTGCCGGTGGAAATCTACGAGGCGTTCCTCGCGGGGGATCACAAGCGGGCACTCGAAGCCCAGTACCGTCTGGCGCCGCTGCGGATCGCCTTCGGCCTGGGCACCTTCCCCGTTGTCGTCAAGGAGGCGCTGACCATGATCGGGATCGACGCCGGTCCCGCGGTCCTGCCTGTCGGCCCGATGACGCCGGAAAACCGAGAGAAATTACGCAAGATCCTCAAGGAGATGGGATTGATCCAATCCTGACGGGAGGGACAAGGTGAAGCTGAAGATCCTGATCGTCCAACCGATTCATGAACGCGGCGTCCAGGCGTTTGATGAGAGATTCGATGTCCGTGTGGCCTCCGATCCGTCCGTGGCGACGGTCGCAAAAGAGATCAAGGGGGTCGCAGGCGTCGTCGTTCGGACCGCTCCCTTCCCGCGGGAGATCATCGAGGCGGCCGACACCCTCAAAGTGATCGGCCGGCACGGCGTCGGCGTCGACAACATCGACATCCAGGCGGCAACCGAAAAGGGAATCGTGGTCATCAACACGCCGGATGCCAATGCCACGTCGGTCGCCGAGCACACCCTGACGGCCATCGGCGCGCTCGCCAAACGCGTGGCCGTTTATGATCGGGCGACACGGAACGGCCGGTGGGAAATTCGGAACAGCTACAAGGCGGTCGATCTCGACGGCAAGATCCTGGGCCTCGTCGGAATCGGCAGGATCGGTTCGATGGTCGCCCGGCGCGCGGCGGCGGCCTACAACATGAAGGTGATTGCCTTCGATCCCTATATCCAGCCGGAAACGGCGAGCCGGCTGGGCGTTTCGCTCGTCGGACGGCTGGACGATGTCTTCCGGCAGGCGGATGTGGTTTCCCTCCACACGCCGCTGACACCGGATACCCGCGGCCTCGTCAGCGAGGCGAAACTCCGCTTGATGAAACCCACATCATTTCTGGTGAACTTCTCCCGGGGAGAAGTCGTCGACGAAAACGCGCTCTGCGAAGCGCTCAAGTCGGGGGTCATTGCCGCTGCGGCCATCGATGTTTACGATCCCGAGCCTCCGCAGAAGGACAACCCATTCTTCGCGTTGGAGAACATCCTTCTTTCGCCGCACAGCGCGGCGCTGACCGAGGAATGCGTGATCCGTATGGCCACCGGGGCGGCGGAAGGAATTGTAGACCTTCTCTCGGGGAAGCGGCCTCGGTTCGTCGTCAATCCCGACGTTTTCAAACGGTAATTCGCTCCATCCAAAACGGGGGACTCCGTCTCGCGATCAGCGGGGGAAGGGAAAAAAGTGAACCCCTTCCCTGCCGACCGATAAAGGAGGAAACGCGACCGTGAAAAAATCCGAGCGCATCGCGGCAATCATCACGTCCCTGGGGGGCGTATGGATCATGGTTTACGGCTGGCACACGCTGAAGCTCGGCACGATTTATATCCCGGATGCCGGCCTTTTGCCGTTTTTGTGCGGGGCGGGACTATCCGTCCTCGGCATCGTCTGGCTATTGATCCTCCGGTCCGTAAAAGAACGGGAACATGAGAGGGAAGAGAAAAGGCGCTTGTGGCATCGACCGCTTTTAGCCCTGGTCCTCATGGCGCTTTACGGTTGGGCAATGGAATCCGTCGGCTATATCACCTCGACGCTGGTCTTTGTGATCGCCTGGCAGAAGGTCATCGAACGCGAAAAGTGGTTAAAAACGATGATCATTGCAGCCCTTGGAACGTTCGCGATGTACGCCCTTTTCGTATACCTCTTGAAGGTGCCGATCCCGCCGGAATTTTTTATCCGCTAAAGGAGCCGACTCCATGGATATCTTTGCCGGGCTGTTCAACGGTTTTGCGATCGCCCTGTCGGGAACGAACATCCTGTTCTGCTTCCTCGGAGCGCTCATCGGCACGGCCATCGGCGTCCTTCCGGGCCTGGGTCCGGCGGCGACCATCGCGCTTCTGCTGCCGTTGACTTACGTGATCGACTCCCCGGTGACCGCGATCATCATGATGGCGGGCATTTACTACGGCGCGATGTACGGCGGTTCCACCACCTCCATTCTCCTGAACCTTCCGGGCGAAGCGGCCTCCGTCGTCACCTGCATCGACGGCTACCAGATGGCCAAGAAGGGCCGGGCCGGGGCGGCCCTGGGGATCGCCGCGATCGGGTCATTCATCGCCGGAACGGTCGCCGTCGTCGGCCTGACCTTCTTCGCCCCGCCGCTCGCCGAGTTCGCTCTCGATTTCGGCCCCCCCGAATATTTTGCCCTCACGACGCTGGGACTTCTTCTCGCCGTAACCCTCTCCGGCGGCTCGATCACCAAAGGGCTGATCATCCTCATCGTCGGACTCCTGCTGGCGATGGTGGGCCTCGACCCGATCTCCGGCAAGATCCGCTTCACCTTCGGCAGCACCGGCCTCCAAGGCGGGTTCGACTTCGTGACCCTGGCCATGGGGGTCTTCGGCCTGGGCGAGATCCTCTATAATCTCGAATCCATGATGAAGACGGAAATCGTCACCACGAAGCTCGGAAAGCTCTTCCCGACCCTCAAGGATTGGACGGATTCCAAGTGGGCGATTTTCCGGGGATCGGTGATCGGGTTCTTCATCGGGATCATCCCCGGCGGCGGCTCCGTCATCTCATCGCTCGCCTCCTATGCCGTGGAAAAGAAGTATTCCAAACATCCCGAGGAGTTCGGAGAAGGCGCCCTCCAAGGAGTGGCGGGACCCGAGTCGGCAAACAACGCCGCATCGAGTTCTTCCTTCATCCCGCTCCTCACCCTGGGGATCCCGGGAAACGCCGCAATCGCGATGATCTTTGCGGCCCTGATGATCCAGGGGATCACACCGGGACCCTTCCTGGTCGCGGAGCACCCGGATGTCTTCTGGGGGGTTATCGCCTCGATGTACCTGGGAAACGCGATGCTTCTGGTTCTGAATCTCCCGCTCGTCGGGCTCTGGGTGCAGATGCTCCGCGTCCCCTACGGGATCCTCGCCCCGGTCATCGTCCTGTTCACCGTGATCGGCGTCTACAGCGTTCAGAACCAGATCTTCGACATCTATTCGATGCTCTTCTTCGCCGCCCTCGGCTACGGCATGCGGAAGCTGAAATTCGACCCGGCCCCGCTGCCGCTGGCCTTCGTCCTGGGCCCCATGGTGGAAAGATCGTTGCGGCAGTCCCTGCTCATTTCGGGAGGAGATCTCACCATCTTCGTCACCCGTCCGATCTCCGGAACCCTGATCGTCATTTTCGTCCTGCTGGTTCTGGGACAGCTGTTCTTCTACCTCAAAAGGATGATGAAGAGATAACCTGCGGAAAAAGATACCGGCCGCGCCGATTGGGGGATCCGGCCAACCCATCGACCGATTGCATTTTTTACAAAAAACGGTATAAATGGTCCACGGCATAAACCCATTCAAAAAGGAGGTACAACATGAACCATCTGCGTAAAGTCACCCTGTTTCTGGCGCTGACCATGATCGCCATGCTGACGGTCGGCGGTCTGTGCTTCGGCGCGGAGAAATACCCGACGAAACCGATCCAGGTTATCGTTCCCTATGCAGCCGGCGGCTCCAGCGATGTTCTGGCACGTACCGTGGAAAAGGTCTGGACGAAGTACAGCCCGCAACCGCTGTTGATCGTCGACAAGCCCGGCGCCGGCGGCGTTCTGGGAACCGAATATGTCATCCGCGCCAAGCCGGACGGCTATACCGTCTTGTTCGCATACGGTTCCGGCTGTGACCTGGTCATGCCGCACCTGCAGAAAATGCCCTACGATCACATGAAGGATCTCGCCCCGGTCGCAAGACTGTCCATCCATTCGGTGGTGGTCAACGTCAGCGGAAAATCCCAGTTCAAAACGATGAAGGATGTGCTCGACTGGGGAGCCAAAGGGAACAAGATTACCGCGGCCGTCTCCACCGCGGCCGGCTCCGTGGATTTGGTCATGAGGGCCATCTCGAAGCGGGCCGGCGTATCGATCACGACCGTGCCCTTCACCGGCGGCGCCGACGCGGTCACGGCCCTGGCCGGCGGTCATCTCGTGATCGGCGGCGGCCATCCCTCCGAGGTAATGCCGCACATCAAATCGGGCCGTTTCCGTCCGATCGGCGTGGCCCTCGACAGACGAGACGGCGCCTTGCCGAATGTCCCGACCCTCAAGGAGCAGGGGATCAATGTTTCCACCTGGGGATCGGTAAAGGGAGTCGCCGTCCCGGCCGGAACGCCGCCCGAGATCATCGCCTATCTCGAATCGACTCTCAAGAAGGTCTGCGAGGACAAGGATTTCATTAAAACCATGATCGCGATCGGCCAGCCCGTCGATTACCTCAACACGAAGGATTGGGCTGCATTCATCCCCAAGGCCTACAAGGACTACGGCGACCTGATCAAGGAATTGGGCATCAAGATCTGATGCGCGCTGATTGACATCGCGAAAGAGGCGCCGCCGGAAACCGGAGCGCCTCTTTATTTCGACAAAAGTGGGGGAGTCCCTGTGAACTTCCCCATCTGTATCTCTTCTTCAGATCTGCCTTTTCAGCGTCTGGGCGGTCACGTGGATCAGGTCCCAGGAACCACTGAACGGCGGGGCGTAGGCCAGGTCGAGCCAGCCGACATCGTCCAGGGTCAGGCCCGCCCAGAGGGCCGCCGAGAGGGTGTTGATCCGACTCACCGCCCCCGCCGTGCCCACCGCCTGCGCCCCCAGGAGCCTTCCCGTCGCCCGGTCGGCGATCAGTTTGAGCCCCAACTTGCTGTTGCCCGGCATCGAACCGGCGATGGCATTCCCCCAGATCAGAACGCCGGCGGGTGAAAAGCCCGCCTCACCGGCCTCCCGTTCACTCAGCCCCGTCGCCGCCACCTCCAGATCAAAAACCTTGAAGGACTGCGCCCCGACAACCCCGGGAAAGATCATCGTTCCCCCGCCGATGTTCCGTCCGGCCACGCGCCCCTGTTTGTTGGCGATGTCGCCCAGCGGGATGTTCACCCAGCGGCCGCTCACCCGGTGGAAGGACTCGGCGCAATCGCCCACGGCGTAAATGTTCTCCCGCACCGTCCGCTGGGAAAAATTGACCCCGATGGCGCCGCTCTTCCCCAGCGGCAACCCGATCTGTTTCGCCAGCGCGACATCGGGCCGGACGCCGACGGCCATCAGGACCATGTCCGCTTCCGCCTCGCCGTGGTTCATGACCAAACGGAGGCGGCGGTTCTTGCCCTTCTCCACGGCCCGGATCTCCGCGTCCGTAACGAAATCAATCCCATGCCGACGGAGCTCCTCCAGAACGACTTGCGAAAACTCCGGGTCCCAGCGGTTCACGGGGAGCCTCCCCCGATGGAGGATCCGCGTTTCGATATCGAGATTCCGCAACGCCTCGGCCATCTCCATTCCGATGAACCCGGCTCCGACGATGATCGCCTTGCGGCAAGGAACCTCGCGAAGCCAGGCCCTGATCCGGACTGCGTCCGTGAACTTCTTCAGCGTGAAGACGCCCTCAAGGTCCTCCCCGGGAATTTCCGGCATCAGCGGCGTCGTCCCGGTTCCCAGCACGAGAACATCGTAGGGAAGCCGTTCCCCGTCGGCGATGCGGACCTCGCCTGTCTTTTCGTCGATTTCCTCGACACGCGCGTCGATCCGGACCTCCACCCCCGTCTCCCGGAACTTTTCCGGCGTCCTGGCAATCAGCTTCTTCACATCCCGAATTACATCACCGATGTAATAGGGCATCGGTCAGGCGGCCACCGACACCTCGGAACGCTGTTCGATCAGCGTGATCGCAAGCGACGGATCTCCCCGCCGCGCTTCCGCCGCCGCGGAGCCTCCCGCGGCCCCTGCCCCGATGATCACAACTTTCTTTCCCATACGGAATTCCTTTCTTCAAACCGAGAGAGTTAGGATTCGTCGACACCGCCGCTTTTCCCCTGTTCCCGCCGGATGGCGAAGATCGTCGCGCCGGCCGCGATCATCAGCAGACAGAGGAGCTGTCCCATGCTGAACGGACCCAGAACAAACCCGAGCTGGGCATCCGGCTCGCGGAAAAACTCGATGAAGAAGCGGACGGCGCCGTAGCCCAGGATGTAGACGGCAAAGAGCGCGCCGGTGAACGAAAATCGCTTCCGGATCGTCCAGAGGACGGCAAACAGCACGATCCCCTCGAAAAAGGCCTCGTAGAGCTGCGAGGGGTGACGGAGCAGGCGTGCCGGATCCAGAGGAAAGACCATTCCCCAGGGAACGTCCGTCGCCCGGCCGTAAAGTTCGCCGTTGATGAAGTTGCCGATCCTGCCGAAGGTGTAGCCGAGCGGGATCGCCGAGCTGAACAGATCGGCGAATCGCCAGAAATCGATCCCGCGCCGGCGGCAGAAAATCAGCGTGGCCAGCAGGACGGCGATCGCCCCCCCGTGATAGGACATCCCGCTGATCCCCACGAAATGGAAACCGTCGCTGAATTGAAACGGAAAGAGGATCTCCAGAGGATGCCCGAGATAGTAGTCGGGGTTGTAAAAGAAGACGTAGCCCAGGCGGCCGCCGACAATAACCCCGAGGATCGCCCAGACAAAATAGTCCTGGATCATCTCCGTCGTGTAGGGCAAGTTCTCCCGCCGGATCCGGTGCGTGACGAGGAAGTAGATGCAGGCGAAGGCCGCCAGGTACATCAGGCTATACCAGCGCAGTTGGAAGGAGCCGATCTCGAAAAGGTAGGGACTCAGGTGCGCCGGGAGGTTCCGCCAGGCGGCGATCCAAGTTTCCATATCAGTAGGCCTCTCCCTTCAACTCCTCCACATAGAGCTGGGCCGAAAAGGCGGCCGTCGCCCCGTCGCCGCACGCGGTGACGACCTGCCGCAAACGTTTGGCGGTACAGTCCCCGCAGGCGAAGATTCCGGGGATGGAGGTCTGCATGTTCGCGTCGACGGTGATGTACCCGCTCCCGTCCAGCGAAACCAGATCCCGGAAGGGGGTCGTGTTCGGGGTGAGGCCGACAAAAATAAAAACGCCGCTGACGGGAAGAATTCTCTTTTCACCCGTCTTCACATCGCGCAGGCGAATCTCCTGGATCAGGTCGAGACCTTCGATGGCGTCGACGACGGAATTCCACGCGAAGACGATTTTCTCATTGGCAAGGGCCCTCTTCTGAAGAATCGCCGTCGCCCGCAGCCGGTCCCGCCGGTGGATCACCGTAACCTTTTTCGCGAAGCGGGTGAGATAGATCGCCTCCTGGATCGCCGTATCCCCTCCCCCGACCACGGCCACTTCCCGGTTCCGGAAGAGCGGCGCGTCGCAGGTGGCGCAGAAGGAGACACCACGGCCGATGAACCGCTCCTCGCCCGGAACGCCAAGTCGACGCCAGGCCGCCCCGGTGGCAAGGATCACGGAAAGAGCCCCGTAGCGCTGCTCGCCGGCGACGATCTCCCAGCCGTCGCGGTCGCCGAATCGGGTCCGCGTCACCGCCGTCACGTCGCCGGAAGCGGTTTCCAGGCCGAACCCGACGGCCTGCGTCTTGAACCGTTCGATCAGTTCGAAGCCGTTGGCCCCGCCGGGGATTCCCGGATAGTTTTCAATGATGTCGGTTGCCGTGATCTGGCTCAGGCTCGAAGCGCCCTCGATCGCGAGCGTCCGCATGTCCGCCCTTGCGGCATACATCCCCGAGGTGAGGCCCGCCGGCCCGCCGCCGATGATCACAATGTCATAGGGTGAACCGGGAACCGTTTCTTCGGACATAGTCTCTTCTCCTTTCATTCGCTTTTCCTGTTTTTTTATTTAATCGAGAAACGATCCGTTTGTAAAGCCGGAAATACTTCCCGAATTCCCCGTCGAATGATCACACCTGTCCGCCCGGATTATGACTTGACAGGGGTCGACCGTTTGCCTATATTGCCGACGCTCCCGTTCACGCTCACGATGATCCGATCCAAGGAGGTAACCGATGCCGGAGAACCCGCTCCACCGGCTGATGAATCCGAAGTCCATCGCCGTTGTCGGCGCCAGCAACAATCCGATGAAAATGGGTACGCTGCAAGCCCTCGCCATCCTCAAGGACGGTTACGCCGGAAGATTTTACCCCGTCCATCCCACCGAAAAAACGGTCCTCGGCCGCCCGGCGTATGCCTCGCCGCGCGACCTCCCTGAGCCCCCCGACCTCGCCATGCTGGTCGTCCCGACGATCCACGTCGTCCCGATTTTCGAGGCGTTCGCCAAAATCGGCACCAAGCACGCGATCGTCATCAGCGCCGGTTTCAAGGAGACCGGCGAAGCGGGAAGGGCGCTGGAGGAGCGGCTCAGGGAAATCGCCGCGTCCTCCGGAATGCGATTCCTGGGGCCGAACTGCGTGGGAATCATCAACACGGCGATCTCGCTGAACATGACCATCGCGACGATGGAGAAACGTCCCGGACATCTGGGTTTCGCATCGCAGAGCGGAACCTACATCACCCAGACCCTCCCCTGGCTTCAGGCGAACGGAATCCGCTTCAGCAAGGCGGTCAGTTGCGGCAACGAGGCCAACATCGATATCATCGACGTTCTGGAATACCTGGGCGAAGACGAGCAGACCCGGGCGATCATCCTCTACATCGAGGGGATCCGCGACGGTCGACGCTTCATCGAAACCGCGCAAAAGATCACCCCGAAGAAGCCGGTCCTCGCCCAGTACGTCGGCGGATCCGCCGCCGGGGCCCGCGCCGGCCTCAGCCACACCGGCGCCATGGCCGGTCCGGACTTCCTTTACAACGGAATCTTCAAACAGGCCGGAATCATCCGCTGTTCTTCGATCGAAGAGCTCTACGCCCACGGCTGGGTTCACGCCACCCAGCCCCCCCTGCGCGGACGCCGGCTCGCCGTCGTAACCAACTCCGGCGGACCGGGAACCGCGATCTCCCACAACGCCGACCGGGGAGGCATGACGGTCCCCCGTTTCTCCGAAGAGCTGCAAGCGAAGATCCGGCCGCTGATCCTCCCCCACGCCTCCAGCGCGAATCCGGTGGACCTCACGTTCCACATGGACACCCAGATCCTGGCCGTCGCGATCCCGGCGATGATCCTGGAGAGCGGTGAGGTGGATGCGATCTGCGTCCACGGCGCGATGGGCTCAGGTTTCCTGAAAAGCATCTATCCTCACGTCCGCGAGCTGGCGGGAAACCTGCCGGAAGAGACTTTCTACGAACAGATGGCGCTGGACATGACCGCCG
>JAQTRB010000236.1 GCA_028712015.1 Syntrophales bacterium | reverse complement strand
AACCTCGTTGCGCTCGATGATGCCCAGAAAACTCAATCCGCTGACGCCGAATGCGGCCGACAGCACGCAGGCGAGGATTCCCCCATACAGGAGAAAGCGAAAAGAGTCCTGCTCGCGAATCAGGTCTCGCCAAGCCGGACCCATCCGGCGGTTGACGAACCAGCTTCCGGCCCATGCCTGCACCGTGGCGCCCGTGGCGATCAGGATTGCCGCAGCCGCGGTTGTCGGACCAAGCGTGCCGTTCAGCCAGGCGTGGGAGAGATTGAGCAAGGCCGAACCCAGCCAGACCCCGGTGAGCACTCGGCGGCCAAACCAGAGTGCGCAAGCCAATGCCAGACCGGAAGCCGGGAATACCGGGCTGGCGTAGCCCGGCGGGATGGCCAACGTGAGACCGACCGCGCCCAACAGCGCGTAGGCCAAGGCGACCGATGCGATCCGACCCGCGGTCGATGGGGAGTTCCCGGGGGGTATTGAGATTTCTTGCATTGGCTGGCTCATAATCCGTCGTTCCTTTTCCGGCGCCGGTGATCCCTGAAGGTCAATCGTTTCGAGTCCTTTATCGTGTCATTTCGACGAGCGCGAGCGACGAGAAATCTCAAGGATGGCCGTTTCTTTAAACAATTCTTCTCCCTTCGGTCGAAATGACAAAAATAGGCTGTTGTGCAAAGATCTCAATATGGCTTTTTTTAGGGTGGCAGTATATAAAGGCCCATATCGTATGTCAATTCATTCTGACATTGTCTGAACAGGGGAAGACAAAGGGGGGAGACAAACTTCATGACGGATGCCGAACCGGAATCCCGGGATGGAAAAATCGTTGTGGTTGTCGATGAAGATCTCCGGGATCTGATTCCCGGATATCTGGAGAACCGACGGAAAGATATTGCGGAGATTGCCGCGGCCCTCGAACGGGGCGATTTCGAAACGATCCGTTCCCTGGGCCATAAGATGAAAGGCACCGGCGGCGGTTACGGATTCGATCGGATCACCGAAATCGGCGAAACCTTCGAGGATGCCGCCAAGCGATCGCGGACGCAGGAAATTCGGGATCAGATCGATCGGTTGCAGGTTTATCTCGACAATGTCGAAGTGACCTTTCAGCCATAGGAAGGTCGCTTCGAATCTTCAACAGCCTGTTAAACGCGGGCGTTTAGGATGGAAGCGGGGCGGTCCCGGAGGCTTCTTCATTTTTCATTGGCAACGGATACGCGCCTTCCCAGCGCCAGTTTGACCCGCAACAGGAGGGCGTCTTTCTTGACCGGCTTTTTCAGGTAATCGAGGGCCCCCAACGCCAGTCCCCTGACCTCGTCTTCCTCCTCCATGCGGGCCGTGAGAAAAATCAGCGGCGCCCGGATCCCTTTCTGGTTGAGGATCTCCAGGAACTTGAACCCGTCGAGATTGGGCATGTTGATGTCCGACAAGATCAGATCGAACTCCTGTTTGGCCAGGAACATGAGGGCGTCGACCCCGTCGCCGGCGACGGATACGGCATACCCGGCACTGGTCAGAATGCGGGAGATGAGAAGTTGGTTGTCCTGGTCGTCTTCCACCACGAGGATGGTCGACTGTCCCCGGGGCGCCGCCGGCTCGGCCGGCTTGTCCGGCTTGACTTCTTCCTCCTCCTTCGGGCGCAGCGGGATTTCCTCAACCAGCACCTTTTCATAGACATCGTTTACCGGAAAGATCAGTTCCTTGACCTTGTCCACGGCGTGGTGGCTGATCAGGTAGCCGCCGCGTTCCTGGATGAATTGTCGCAATTCGGAAATCGGCATCCCGGATCGGACCCTGTCCAGGACCTCCTGATCGAAGGCGATGATCTCATAAACCGCTTCCCGGCCGAAATATCCCTCCCGGCATTTCGGGCAGCCGACGGGATGGGCGACATGCGCGGGCGGTTCGGTGGTATAGGGCCGGAGGATTTCGATTTCCTTGTCGGTAATCGGAGCGACTCGTTTGCAGTGGGGACAGAGCCTTTTGAGGAGGCGCTGGGCGACAATTCCGAGGAGGGCCTCGACCATCACCTCCCGCGTCACCCCGAGGCGCTCGAGCCGGAAAATAGCCGTGGTGGCGTTGTTGGTATGGAGGGTCGAAATCGTCAAGTGACCGGTGCTGGCAAAATCCACGGAAATCCTGGCCGAAAACGAATCCCTGATCTCACCCAGGTAAAGGATATCCGGGTCCTGACGTACGGTTGAGCGGAGCAGGGCGTCGAATGTGACCCCCGCCTTTTCGTTGACCTGCTGCTGGTTGGCGTTGGCGATCCGGTATTCCACGGGATCCTCGACGGAAATGAGGCTTCGCAACTTCGTGTCCACATGGGAGAGGAAGCTGTAAATTGTCGTCGTTTTTCCCGATCCCGTCGGTCCGACGACAAGGATGAGGCCGTGAGAACGGGTGGAAAAATCCTTCATCGTTGCAACCTGGGTTTCCTTCATGCCGAGTTCCCGCAGGTCCTTCGGCTTGGCCGCCGGCTCGAGAATCCGGACGATCAGGCTTTGCCCGCTGGGCGTCGACGTTGTTGCCAACCGGAGTTTGAACATCCGTTCGCCGACCAGGATTTCCAGGACCCCGTCCTGGGGTTTCATCCGTTCGGAAATGTCCATCCCCGCCAGCGCCTTGAGCCGGGAAATGACCATGACCCCCGTCTGGATTTTCAGGTGGAAGATATCCCGCAAGTCCCCATCGATCCGAAACCGGACCAGGGTTTCTTTTTCCTTGGGCTCGATGTGAACGTCGCTGGCCCGTTCCACCACCGCCCTGTACAGGATGTTGTTGGACACCTGGACAATGGGCCGCTGTTCGATCTCAGCCTCCGTTACGGGGCCGACATCTTCCATGACCACGGTGCTGATCGCCTGTGTGGCTTCCCGTTCCCCGTTGTTTCCGACGGAGAGAGGCTGTCTTGCCGCCGTTTCCCCACCGGCCTCGGGTTGCGCGCGATCCGGTCGCTTGTCGAGAAAGGAAAGAATGTGGAGTGGGTCGGCAACGATGAGCCGCAACGGTCCCTCGGCACGGAACTGTTTTTCGAGGACATCCAGAAGCTGCCAGTCGAAAGGGTTGCTGATCAGAAAGGCGAGTTGGCCCTCCTCGTTCGACACGGGTGCCACCCGGTTCCAGCGGCTGAATTGGACGGAGAGCAAAGGGGAGGGTGTATCCAGGCAGATCACATCGGCAACGTAGGGCAGGCCGAGGTGTTCGGCAATCGTTCGGGCGAAGGCGCTTGCCGTCTGGTTCAGAACCCCGGCGATGGAATAGAGGTCGGAAACCCGGGTCCCGGATACCTGCTGCTTCGCTTCCGGGGATAAAGGGAAGCGATCCAGCAGAGATTGTTTGAATTTTCCGAAATCGGGCAGGAACCATCGGTTGGCCGCGATGTCTCGCGGAACGGCTATCTCGCCGGCGGATCGTTTCTCGTCTTCCGGTACGTCGCGATCCAGGGAAGTTTCCTCGGCG
>JAQTRB010000019.1 GCA_028712015.1 Syntrophales bacterium | reverse complement strand
ACAGGGCGATGAGCAACATGATCATTCCCATATCGACCACCGTGCTCTCCAGGGTTTGGACCAATTTCTTCCACGAAAACTGCCGGTAGACGATCGTACCGATCACAATGGCGTAGACGCATGCGAAGGCCCCGGCTTCGGAGGGGGTAAACATGCCGAATCGCAATCCGGCGATCAGGATGACCGGGAAGAGGAAGGCCCAAACGCAATCGACGAACGTTTTCGCAATCTCCTTCAGAGAAGCCCGCGTTTCCCTTTCGGGGGGATACCCTTTTTGTTTTGCCCTCAAACCGACCGCAGCCATCAGGAAGACCGTCATCAGCAGGCCGGGGATCATCCCGGCCGCAAACAACCGTCCGATCGATACTTCGGCGATGCTGCCGTATAAAACCAGGCCGATGCCGGGAGGGATCATCGTCGTGATCAGCGAACTGCAGCCGATGACCGATGCCGAGAACCCTCCGGAATAGCCCTGTTTCATCATGCCCGGTCCCAGGATCCGCGAGAGCATGGTGGCGTCGCCGATCGCGGAACTGGTGATTCCGCCCAGCGATGCGGCGATCACCATGTTGCTTTGCGCCGTCCCCCCGCGCATATGTCCCGTGAGAACCGAGGCCAGCCTCATGACCCGTTCGGTCAGGCCGGTTTCGTTGAGCAGGTTGCCGGCCAAAACGAACAGCGGAATGGCCAGCAGCAGGAAGTTCTGCGTTTGGGAAAGCACCTGTTGTACGGGCATGGTCAGCGGCAGCGTCGGTTGCTGAAAAAAGAAGACGACGCCGGAGATGCCGAATGCAAAAGCGACCGGCATTCCCATGAGCATAAAGAGAATAAACAGGATCAATACCAGCGTCATTCGGCAACCTCTCTGCCTTCAATCGCGCTCAGGTTTCATTCAGCGATCCGTGGGAAAACAGCCTGTCAGATGATTTCACCGCTCACCCCTTCCCTTTTCGTGATCGCTTCGCCCGTTGCGATGGCGTGCCAGAAGGTTTTGATTTTCAAGATTGCGGTGATGAGCATCAGGGCGCAGCCGATCGGCACGCTGAGTGTCACCCAGGAATAGCTGAAGCCCGGAATCCCCTGAAAGGCCCGGAACCTAGTCGTCCACGATAGGGGGATGCCGTATCCGATCATGCCCAACAAAAAAACGGCGATGATGCTGTAATTGATGATTTGGAGATAAAGCTGGGCTTTCGGGGAGAGTCTGCCGGTGATCACTTCGATGCAGAACAGTCTGTCCAGTCGCATTGCGGCATCGGCGCCCAGAAAAACCGTCCAGGCAAAGAGGAACGTTGCGGCATCCATGGCCCAGTTCAACGGATAATGCAGGGATCGCGCAACCGCGGCGACAAACACCAGCAGCGAAAGAAGTCCCAGCGAGTATTTGGCGATGTGCATCTCCTGTGCACAGAGGAACTTGTAAAATTTCTTCATCACTCACCCTCGTCGGATCGGAGAGTCGGGAAAAATCGGCCCCGCGAACCCGTTCATCATCCGGCCCGGCCTCCCAAGCTTTGGGAGGCCGGGCCGGGAATCATTCGCCGCTCTGTCCGCAATCCTACTTCTTGCCCATCTCCTGGTAGACCTTGTTCTTCGCATCGGTGATCTTCAGGACCTCGTAAGCCTTCTCTCCGGCCTTCTTGAAGGCGGCAAGGTCGCAGTCCTCGACCGCCACCATCCCCTTGGCGAGCAGCTGCTTCTTGACCTCCTTCTCGGAGGCCAGGATCTGTTTGGAGGTTTCCAGCCCGGCCTTGTCACACTCCTCGACGAGGATCTTCTGGTAGTCGGCCGGCAGGCTGTTGAAGTATTTGGCGCTCATCACCTCGAAATTGATCAGCATGATGTGCCCGGTTTCGTTGGCATACTTGAGGACCTCGTAGAAGCGGCCGGCGGGGATATTGTTATAGACGAGCTCCACCCCTTCGATCGCCTTTTGCTGAATCGCCGGATACATGTCTCCGAAGGCCATGGCGACCGGCGTCGCGCCCAGCGCCCGGACGGACTCCTGCCAGATGGGGGCGGGCGGCGTCCGGATGCGCATCCCCTTCAAATCCTCGGGTTTCTTGATGGGCTTGTTCGTGAAGAAATGGCGGTACCCCTGGACCCAGGTGAAAGAAATGACCTTCAATCCGAACTTGTCGGCCAACTCTTCCGTCCAGGCCTTGACCGTCGGGGTATTCTTGATCTTGATTACTTCCTCCAGGGTGGTCGCGAAATAGGGGCCATTCATGACGGCGATTCCGGGGATATAATTCCCGAGCCGGGCCGAGTCGGTATTCTGGCCGATATTCGCCCCCTGTCGCATCTGTTCGATGATGTCCTCCTCGACGCCGAGCTGGGCGCTGTGAAAGACCTCGATCTTGAGGTTGCCCTTTGTTTTTGTGTTCACGGCCTTGGCCCAGTCGGTAAATCCTTTGTGATAGGGTTCTTTCGCGCCCAGGACATGGTTGAACTTCAAAACGAATTTCTGCTGTCCGAAGGCCGGCAACGTGATGATCAGAGGCAAAATGATCGATGCCGCGAAAAGTAAATAATATTTTTTGAATCTTTTCATATTTCCCTCCTTCATCGGTGAATCGCCCCGCTTCCGGTGCGGGTCATCTGGACCGACTCGGATATTGGGAAGCCGCGCCCCCCCCTTCCGCCGCTCCGCGGGGGATCCGTCCCGGAGACGGATATCCCGCCAATGAGCGATGTACGACCCCTGTTCAACGCGATCCATTCCGCCTGGACACCCCCCCCTTCTCGCGGATCCTTGAATATTCAGACAAGACAAAACCCATCCGCTCCACCCTTCTTCCGACGAATCATCCGTATTTCGACGTCCATTTCCGGATTCAATCCATGAAAGTCCCGCCGTTGACGTCCAGGATCTCGCCGGTGATGAACGACGCATCGTCGGAAGCCAGAAAGAGAACGGCCGCCGCCACATCCTCCGGCCTGCCGAGACGGCCGAGCGGAATCCCGGCGATCACCTCCCGCTTCCTCTCGTCCGGCCACTGGGCGCTCATCTCCGTTTCAATGGCATGCGGCGCAACGGCATTCACCCTGATGCCGCTGGGGGCCAGTTGCCTGGCCAGGGTCTTCATCAGGGCATCCGCCCCGGCCTTGGATGAGCCGTACCCGGGAGCGGAGGTGATGTCTCCCAGCTTTCCGGCAATGGAAGAGACATTCACGATCTTCCCCGACCGCTGCCGCTTCATGGGTTCGACTACGGCCTTGCAACAGTTGAACGTCCCTTTCAGGTTGACGGCGATCACCCGATCCCAGTCTTCCTCGCTGACCGTTTCGATCGTTCCGCGACGGATGATGCCGGCGTTGTTGACGAGCAGATCGATCCGACCAAAGGCCCCGAGAACCTGATCCACCATCGCTTTCACGTCAGGACTCTTCTCAATGTCGCAGGCGACGGGAAGGATCTGTTCCCCCCGTTTTTCAACCTCCGCCCGCAGGCTCCGGAGAGCCTCACAATCGACATCCACGGGAACGACCTTCGCGCCCTCGTCGATCAGCGCCAGCGCAATGCTCCGTCCGATGCCTTTTGCCGCCCCGGTGACGATGGCCACCTGATCCTTGAATCTCATTCCCCCCTCCCGATATGTTCCTGAACGGATCGATGTACGGTTTGGAACAGCGCAGCAGCCGGCCCCGCTTTTTCCCGCATCCCTATCCGGTTTCAGGTTGCGGCATCCCTCACCGCTCCGAATCCCAGTTGAACCGACATTTTTTCCGCCACATCCAGCAGCGGACCCTGAAGCTCCCTGAGACGCCGCAGAGAAAACCGGTTTTTCGGTCCCACGATGCAGAGCGCCGCGCAGACCTTTCCGAATGGGTCCCGAACAGGGGCGGCAATACAACGGATGCCCTCGATGTGCTCCTCGTTGTCGACGGCAAACCCGCTCGTCCGGACGCGTGCAAGCTCCCGTTTCAGAACCGTGGTCGCCGTGATCGTTTTGGCGGTGAACTTCTCGAAGACAATGCGGTCGATGATGTCGTCGAGTTCCTTTTCGGGCAGCCACGCCGCCAGGATCTTGCCTACGGCCGAACAATAGATGGGCCGTAAGGTTCCGACCTTCTGGACGACGCGCACCGGTCCCTCGGAATCCCTCTTGGCCACCACCAAAACCGTCCCTTCGCGGAGAATGGCCAGACTGGTCCCTTCGCCCGTGCGCCGGCTCAATTCATCGATGAACGGAAGCGATAATTCGGCAAGCTGTCCCTGGGTCCAGGCACGCCCGGTCAATTTGAAAAGTTTGGGAGCAAGTCTGTACGGCTGCGCCTCGCTGTCCTGGAGAAGGTATCCGAAGGCGATCAAGGAACGGAGCAAGTGGTGGGCGGTGCTGCGCGGCAGCCCGGTCTTTCGGGCGATCACCGATACGGACGCGGCGCCGCCAAAATCGGCGATGGTTTCGATCACCCGCAGTCCGCGTTCGAGGGATTGATGGGAGATTCCGGATTTCATTTTGCCTCAAGATTGTATCATAGGATGAAACCCGGCTGATATTCTATCCCAGTAACTGGCCATGTCAAGAAAATAATTCCTTCCGCGGCTCCTCCCGTACTGTTGGCCAATCCCGCACCCCTCAAGCGTCGAACACAGACACCCATCATTGAGTCGCTTGACTTTACGCGGTCTCGGCTTTTATGATATCAATAACATGAAATGCGAAAAATCGGCAGCGGAGAAGGGGCAGGGAAAACGGCAAATACGATATCCCGCTGCAATCAACGGAGAAAGCATGCGGAACGATCAAATCCGTTTTTAAGGGGGTAGCGGGGATGGAAACAAAGAAAAGGTCCGACGGGCAGGAAGAGACGGGCGCGGTCCGCGATTACCTCTGCGAGATGTTCTCGCTGGCCGGCAAGAAGGCCGTGGTCACGGGCGGCGGCGGCGTGCTCGGTACGGATATGGCCTGCGCCATGGCCCGCGCGGGCGCGGACGTGTTCCTTTGGGACGTCCGTGCGGACGCCCTGCGGGCTTCAACCGAACGCATCCAAAAGGAAGCGGGGCGGATCAACGGCATCGAATACCGAAAAGTGGATCTGCTGAACGAAGACGAGATGCTTGCGGCCATCGACGCGGCCGGCGATTTCCAGATTCTCCTCAATGCCTGCGGCGGCGGCAGGGGGAAGAGCCCGTTGACGGAGCAGGATATGGAGAATTTTCGTTTTGTGATGAAACTCAACGTCGAGGCCGGTTGCTTTCTGCCCATGAAAGTGGTTGCCAAGCGCTGGATCGAGAAGAAGACCGCCGGCTGTATCATCAACATTGCCAGCATGTCCAGCTATGTGCCGCTCTCAGGCGTCTGGCCGTACAACGCCGCCAAGGCGGCCGTGAAGAATCTGACCGAGGCCGCGGCCAAGGAGTTGGCCCCCCATGGCATCCGCGTGAACGCCATCGCCCCGGGTTTTTTCCTGGGCGAGCAGAACAGGCGTCTTCTGACCAACGAGGATGGTTCCCTGACCGATCGCGGAAAGGCGGTGATCGCCCACACCCCATTCGGCCGCTTCGGTCAAGCGCACGAGCTGATGGGTGCGGTGCTGTACCTCTGCGCCGACGGCGCGGCCGGTTTCGTCACCGGAATCACCCTTCCGGTGGACGGCGGCTACCTGATACAGAACATCTGACAGCCCGTTGATTTCCGCGAACGGCGGCCGAAGACAGAGGCCCTTGGGGCATCTTGATTCATCCGTTGTTTCTCCGCACGGTTTTTCCCGATTCCTGCCGTCATCCGCATACGGGTTGCGAAACAAAAACATCCATAAAATCGATAGGATGAACACACCATTTGCGCGATGAAACCATCGGTCAAGATTTCTTCGTCGGATCCTTTCATCTCTCCTGAAATAGGCATTGTCCCGTTGAACGAAAAAATATTGACATCCGGGAATAGTTTTGTTATTAGGAACACGGTTCCGTATTATGGAACGATATTCACCCCCTGTGGAGCGTTATCGCCCATAGGATCAAAAGCATGCATCCTTAGATGGAACAGGAAAATCAGCCCATGGAACGAAAAACAGCCCCGTCCAAGCCGAGCAATCTCGTCCAGACGATCGAGAGGGTCTCCATGATTCTCGAGATGGTGGGACAAAATTCCCGGGGGATGAGCATCAGGGACTTGTCCGCCGGCCTGAACCTCCCGAAAGGGACGATCCACCGCATTCTCGCCTCCCTGTCCTATTTTGGCTATATCCGCCAGGAGCCCGTGACAAAGCTCTACTTTCTGGGCTTGAAATTGATGGATTTGAACACCCAGTTGGGTAACCAACTCGATTTTCGGAAGGTGGCGGAACCGATCCTGGGGGATCTGGCGGAGAAGACGAAACAGACGGTCCACCTGGTGATTCTGGATCGGGATGAGGTGGTCTATGTGGACAAGGTTGAGACGATGCAGCCCGCAGGGGGGTTGAAAATGGCGTCGCGCATCGGTTCCCGGAATCCGGTTCACAGCAGCGCGGTGGGAAAGGTGCTGCTCTCCTATTATCCGGATGAGGACTTGACGGATTTCCTGCAAAGAAAGGGACTGCCCCGGCGGACGCAGAATACCATTACGCGTCGGGATGATTTCCGGGATCATTTGAAAATGGTCCGAAGCCAGGGATACGCGACGGACGACGAGGAAAACGAACAGGGAATCCGTTGCGTGGGAGCCCCGATCTTTGACGACAAAGGGAGACCCGTGGCCGCGATCAGTGTTTCCGGTTCCGTTTTCCAGATGACCAAGGAGGCCGTTCAGGAGGTGATGAAGGGAGAGGTCATGGCGGCGGCCGCTGAAATTTCCCGGAAGTTGGGTTTTCGGGGCGGGGAACCGGACGGGAAAGGAGGCCGATAACCGAATCTGGGACAGAAAGATGGTTTGACGGGAGTGAACCGCATTCAGGATTTTGGAATCAACCATAAACCGTAGGAGGGGAAAAATGAAAAAACTGTTGGTGGTTCTTCTGTTGTCGGTCTTTTTCATCCCGGTTGTCCACGCGGGAGATGCCAAACCGATCGAGATGAAACTGGGTCACTTTGCGGCGGATGCCCATCCGGGCAACCTGGCCTCCAAGATGTTCGCCGAGGCTGTGGAAAAGAGGACCAATGGGGCAATCAAGGTCACGATTTATCCCAATAACGCCCTGGGCGCCCCGCCCGAAGTCCTGGAACAGAACATCCTGGGCGCGGTCGACATGAGTCTGCCCACGCAGGGCCAATTGGGGAAATATTCCAAAAAATTCAACTGCGTCATGCTTCCCTTTGTATTCAATGATTATGCCCAGGCCGACAAGGTCCTGGACGGCGTATTTCTCAAATGGGCGGCGCCGGATCTGGACAAGGCCGGGTTGGTCTTTCTGTCGAACTGGGAATGGGGGTTCCGGAACCTGACGAACAGCAAACGTCCGGTGAATGTCCCTGCCGATGTGAAGGGGCTCAAGGTGCGCACCCCGCCGGAACTGCCCACGCAGGCGGCCATGGAGGCCCTCGGGGCGGTGGTGGCCACGATCAATTTCAACGAACTGCAAATGGCGCTGAAGCAGGGGGTGGTGGACGGCCAGGAGAACCCCATCGCCGTGATCCATTCCAACAAGATCTATGAAACGCAGAAGTACCTTGCCATCACCGGCCACAACTACAATTCCATGGTCCATGTGATCAGCAAGAAGGTCTGGGACAAGTTGACCCCGGCGCAGCAGAAGATCGTGAAGGAGGAGAGCAAAAAGGCCGGAGACTGGATGAGAAAGACCTGCCGGGATGCGGAATCCAAGCAGATCAGCGAGTTGAAGGGATTCGGGATGGAGGTCACCTATCCCAACAAGGCGGAATTCAAGAAATTGATGAAGCCCGCCTACGACCGGATGAAGGCCATCGCCGACGAGAAGAATATTGCCGCGTTCATCAAGATGGTGGACGAAGCAAAGTAAACTCGTTGAAAACATGCGAGAGGGGTTGAGATCGGCGGGAAACGCGGATCGCAACCCCTCGGACCATTGGTTTCTCTTTACCTTCCTTGGGGAAGAGACAGGGGTTTCGGGTTCATCTGAGGGGCAGCAATGCTGACACTGTCTATCTTTATCGTCCTCCTGGCGTTCATCATCCTGAATGTTCCGATCGCCGTCGCCATGGGGCTGACCGCGATCCTGTTCTTCATCGGTCTGGGGAACGAATCCCTGTTGACGATGCTGCCGCAACGGATGTACGCCTCCACAACCGGTTTCACGCTGCTGGCGATCCCTTTTTTTATCCTGGCGGCAAACCTGATGAACACGGGAGGGGTGACGAGCCGGATCTTTCGCTTCGCCAAGGCCGTGGTCGGCCATATTCCCGGCGGTCTCGGCCAGGTGTGCGTGATCGCCAACGTGATCTTCTCCGGGATGTCGGGGTCGGCGATCGCCGACGCGGCAGGCCTGGGACAGGTCCTGCACAAGGCGATGGTCGACAACGGATTCAAACCGAATTTTTCCGCTTCCCTCGTGGCGGCCGCGGCAACGATCGGACCGGTGATCCCCCCCAGCATCCCGTTCGTTCTCTATGGGGCTTTGACCGGGGTCTCGGTCGGCAAGCTCTTCATGGCCGGCTTTATCCCCGGGGCGCTGATGGCGTTGGCCATCATGACCGCCATCGCCTTTCAGGCCAAACGTCGCCATCTGCCGAAAGAAACAAGGGCCGATTGGAAGGAGCTCGTCGCCAGTACGAAAGCGGCGTTCTTGCCGATGCTTACGCCGGTCATCATCATCGGCGGGATCATGACCGGGATTTTCACTCCGACGGAGGCCGCGGTTGTCGCCTCCCTCTATGCGCTGTTCCTGGGTTTTTTCTACCGGGATCTGAAATGGAAGGATCTGCCCGATATCTTCTGGGCT
Source organism: Syntrophales bacterium (assembly GCA_028712015.1). Classification (GTDB taxonomy): domain Bacteria; phylum Desulfobacterota; class Syntrophia; order Syntrophales; family UBA5619; genus UBA5619. The sequence goes on along the minus strand of JAQTRB010000019.1, from coordinate 5,308 downwards.
TCGATCCGGCAAACGGTCAGCCTGCTGTTCATCATCTCGGCGGCCGGCTTTTTCGGCTGGCTGACCATCCACCAGAAGATCCCCGACCAGATCATCCTCTCGCTGACGAACATGAGCCTGACGCCGGCGGGTGTCATGGCGATGATCCTTGTCATCGTTCTCGTTCTCGGCTGCTTCCTGGAGGGGAACGCGATCTTCATTATTACGGTCCCGATCTTTATGCCGATCGCGCAGCAGTTCGGGATCGACCTCATCAACTTTGGCGTGGTGATGACCCTGCTGATCATGGTGGGAAATCTGACGCCTCCGGTGGGGATGTGCCTCTTCGCCGTCTCCAGCTTCAGCAACGTGAACATCGGAGTCCTCTCCAGGGAGATCGTGCCGTATCTGATCGGGATATTCATCGTCACGGTGGTCATTGCCTATGTTCCTCAGATCTCGACGTTTCTGCCGGATCTGATCATGGGCCGATAGGGTGATGTGATGGGAAAGACAACAAAGGCCATGGTGTTTGCCGACAGGGCGATTCTGTTAGTGCTGAAAGTCGTCACGATCGTCAGCTTCGTTTTGCTGACGGTCCTGATCACGGCCAACGTAGTTGTCCGTTTCTTCCCGGTCGTGTCCCTGCACTGGTTCGATGAGATCATCGAACTGCTTTACGCTTATCTGGTTTTTTTCGGGGCCGCCGCGCTGTGGATCCTGCGGGGCCACATCAGCGTGGGGGACTGGATCGAAAAGAGCATCTCCCGTCCGCGTCTGCGACATCTCTACCGGATGATCATCGAATTTCTGGTCCTCCTTTTTGCCGTTGTCTTCTTTTACTACTCCTTGCGCCTGACGATTCTGGCCCTGGACGTGACGAATGTTTTTGCGATTCCCAAGAGGGTGCTCTATTCCTGCATGCCGCTTGCGGGGGCGATCATGGTGATCTATTCGATCCGGAATATCGTCGTCGAGGTCATCCGGATCGGAAAACCGGGAGAAGGAGATGCATGATGGATGAAATTCTGAAAACGATAGAGGGCTATGGAATCGTTCCGGTGGTCAAGATCGAAAAGGCTACGGATGCCCCTTCCCTTGGGAAGGCGCTTCTGGCGGGAGGTTTGCCGCTCGCGGAGATCACCTTCCGGACGGCTGCGGCGGAGGATGCGATCCGGACCCTGGCGAAAGAGATGCCGGAGATGGTCGTGGGCGCCGGGACGGTCCTTTCGACCGAACAGGCCAAAAAGGCGATCGGTGCGGGCGCGAAATTCATGGTTTCGCCGGGATTCAACCCGAAGGTCGTCTCTTTCTGCCGGGAACGGGGGGTCCTCGTGATCCCGGGGGTCAATTCGCCGACGCAGATCGAGGCGGCGATGGAATGCGGCCTCGGCATCGTGAAGTTCTTCCCGGCGGAGGAATCCGGTGGGAGGGCCTTTCTGACGGCCGTTTCGGCACCCTACGAGGGGATCAAATTCATCCCGACCGGCGGGGTGAACGCGACGAACCTCGTTTCGTATCTTTCGTTGAAAAACGTGGCTGCCTGCGGCGGGAGCTGGATGGTGAAGAGCGAACTCATCTCGGCGGGAAAATTCGAGGAAATCACGAGACTGACGGCGGAGGCGGTCCGGGTGCTTCTCGGGTTCACGCTCGCCCACGTGGGGATCAACGAGGAAAAAGCGGAAGACGCAAGCAAGAGCGTGGATCTGTTTTCACGACTGTTCCGTTTTCCGGTCGCCGAGGGGCAGAGCTCCTATTTCCTCGGGCAAAAGGAATTCGAGATCATGAAGAGCCCCGGCCGCGGACAAAAAGGGCACATTGCGCTGGGTGTGAACGATGTCGAAAGGGCGCTTTTCTATCTCGGCCGGCAGGGCATCGGACCCGTCGCGGGAACGGAAAAGGTCAAGGAGGGCAAGATGACCGTCGTCTATCTGGACCGGGAGATCTCCGGATTCGCGATCCATCTTGTGCAGAAAGGGTAAAGTCTATGAAAAAAATCATTACCTTTGGCGAGATCATGTTGAGACTGAAGGCACCGGGCAGTGAAAAACTCCTCCAGAGTCCATCTCTGGAGGCAACTTTCGGCGGGGGGGAGGCGAACGTGGCCGTGGGGCTGGCCCGTTTCGGGATGGATGTCTCGTTCGCGAGCCTGATTCCCCCGAACCGGATCGGGGATGCCTGTATCGCGGAACTTCGCAAACAGGGGGTGGATGTCTCCCGCATCGTCCGCAAAGGGAAAAGGCTCGGCATCTATTTTCTGGAAGCCGGGGCGAACCAGCGCCCTTCCGTCGTTCTTTACGACCGGGCTCATTCCGCGATCGCCGAGGTAATCCGCGGAGAGATTCCCTGGGATGAAGTGTTTGCCGCGGCCGGATGGTTCCATATCACCGGAATCACGCCGGCGATTTCCGAATCCGCCGCCCTGGTTTCCCTGGAGGCGGTTCTGAATGCAAGGGAGAAAGGCATGACCGTCTCCTGTGATCTGAACTACCGGAAGAATCTCTGGAAATACGGTCGGACGGCTCAGGAGGTGATGACCGAAATCGTCAAACACACGGATATCGTCATGGCCAACGAAGAGGACTGCCAGAAGGCCCTGGGCATTTCGACCGACGCGGACGTCGAAGCCGGAAAGGTGGAAGCGGATCATTACCGGGCGCTTACGGACCGGGTGCTCCAACAGTTCCCGGATTTGAAAAAAATCGCGGTGACATTGCGGGAGAGCCATTCCGCGGATCACAACGGCTGGTCGGCGGTTCTGAACAGCCGGGATGAATTTCTGGTTTCGCGGAAATACGAGATCCGGGACATTGTCGACCGGGTGGGATCCGGAGACTCCTTTGCCGCCGGGCTGATCTACGGCCTCCAGGCGCTGAAATCGGACCGGGAGGCGCTGGAGTTCGCGGTGGCGGCGTCCTGCCTGAAGCACTCGGTTCCCGGGGATTTCCCGCTGCTCTCGCTGGAAGAGGTCAAAAACCTGGTCGGTGGAGCCGGTTCGGGAAGGGTTCAGAGATAACAGCGGAAAGGAGAAATTCATGGACATCCGTTATGCCGTTCATCCGGAGCAAATGAAAACGCTCGACACCCAAAAGATGCGGGAACAGTTTCTGGTCGAGAATCTCTTTTCCGCGGACCGCCTGAACATGGTCTACAGCCATATCGACCGGATCATCGTCGGAGGGGTCTCGCCGGCGGAGGGAGCCGTGGATCTGAAGGTGACCAAGGAACTGGGGGTCGATTTTTTCCTGCAGCGGCGGGAGATGGGGATCATCAATATCGGCGCCGCCGGCATCGTTTCTGTTGACGGCGAGGGATATGAACTGGGAAACCGGGAGTGCCTCTACATCGGCATGGGGGCAAGGGACGTCTCCTTCGCGAGCGCCGACCGGAACCATCCGGCCAAGTTCTACTTCAACAGCGCGCCCGCCCATGCCGCCTATCCGGTCGTGAAACTCTCGCTGGCCGATGCCCAGCGGCTCGATCTGGGCGATCCGCTCCAGACAAACGTCCGGACGATCCACCAGTTCATCCACCCCAAGGTGCTCAAGAGCTGTCAGCTGGTGATGGGGCTGACCATTCTGGCGCCAGGCAGCAACTGGAACACGATGCCCTGCCACACCCACGACCGGCGGATGGAGGTCTACCTCTATTTCGATATGCCGGGCGACACCGTGGTGTTTCATCTCATCGGGGAGCCGCGGGAAACGCGGCACCTGGTCGTCCGGAATGAGCAGGCCGTCATCGCGCCGAGTTGGTCCATCCATTCGGGGGTGGGGAGCGGAAGCTACACCTTCATCTGGGGGATGGTCGGAGAAAATCAGACCTTCACGGACATGGACGACGTGCCCATGTCCGTATTGAAGTAGGATACCCATTTCATAAAGGAGATGATCATGGTCCTGGATCTTTTCGGCCTGAAAGGCAAGGTTGCTTTCATTACCGGTGCATCCTACGGCATCGGATTCGCGATCGCAAAGGCGTACGTTGCCGCCGGCGCAAAAATCGTTTTCAACGATATCAAGCGGGAGCTGGTCGACAAGGGATTGGCCGCGTATGAAGAAGCGGGGATCAAAACTCACGGTTACGTCTGCGATGTGACCGACGAAAATGCCGTCAATGAAACCGTGAAGAGGATCGAGAAGGAAGTCGGCGTCATCGACATTCTCGTGAACAACGCCGGCATTATCAAACGCATTCCGATGTGCGAAATGACGGCTGCCGAGTTCAGGCAGGTGATTGACGTGGATCTCAATGCGCCTTTCATCGTCTCCAAGGCGGTCATCCCCTCCATGATCAGAAAGGGTCACGGGAAGATCATCAACATCTGTTCGATGATGAGCGAACTTGGACGCGAGACCGTTTCCGCGTATGCCGCCGCGAAGGGCGGACTGAAAATGCTCACCAGAAACATCTGCTCGGAATATGGCGCTCAGAACATCCAGTGCAACGGCATCGGACCCGGGTATATCGAAACACCCCAGACCGCTCCGTTGCGCGTGGCCGGCCATCCGTTCAACAGCTTCATCATCTCCAAGACGCCGGCAGGTCGCTGGGGAACGACCGACGATCTCACGGGCCCCGCGGTTTTCCTGGCTTCTGATGCGTCCAATTTCGTCAACGGACATATCCTTTATGTGGATGGCGGCATCCTTGCCTATATCGGCAGGCAGCCGTCGTAAAATGAAGAACCGATCGGCAACGGGACATTCAGCACATTCAACGGAAAGGAGAATAGAAATGAAAAAGCGTTTATCGATCATCTGTTGTCTGGTCATGATGGGTCTGTTCATGATCTTTTCGGCGACGGGATTCGCGGCGACGGCGAAATACAACTGGAAACTCGCCTCGGTGCTTCCCGACTCCCACCCGGTCCACAAGGCCCTGGTGTACTTTGCCGAAGAGGTCGGCAAGGCGACCAAGGGGGAGGTTAAGATCACGGTCTATCCGGCGGGCCAACTGGGCCAGGAAAAAGACTACATCGAAGGGGTCAAGATGGGGGCAATCGAAATCACCAAGGTTTCATCAGCGCCGCTCGGACAATTCGCGCCGAGTCTGCAGGTGGTCAGCCTGCCGTTTATCTGGCGCAACGACGCGCACCAGCATGCGGTCCTCGACGGCCCGATCGGCGCGCGGTTGATGAAGGATCTCGAGAAAAACGGCTTCAAGGGGCTGGCCTTCTTCGATGCCGGATTCCGCAACGTGACCACGCAGGTGGGACCCGTGAAGGTTCCCGCGGATCTGAAAGGCCAGAAGATCCGGGTCATGCAGAGCAAGCCGCTGATCGACACCATCAACGCCTTCGGCGCCACCGCGGTGCCGATGGGGCAGT
>JAQTRB010000018.1 GCA_028712015.1 Syntrophales bacterium | reverse complement strand
AGCAGGCTGATTTGAACCCTCGAATTCAATCAGGTCAAATTGTTCAGAAGACGGACAATGTCATTGTCCTCTTTGACAAATCGGCTTCCATGGGTCAGTTGCATGGCAAGCCGACGCTCAATGAAGCCACCCGTCTGATCCATGCGAAAGACGCCACAAGGAACATGATCGCGACGATCCCCGAAATCAAACTGAACACCGGGCTCAGAACTTTCTGGGGCGAAGAGACGGCCCTGGTCTACGGCATGAAGCCGCTCGTTAAAGATGATTATACAAAGGCAATCAACTGGATGGGCTTGCCGTACGGCAGAACGCCGATGGCAAATGCGATTACCGCAGCAGGCAGTGATCTTCGAGGGGCGAAGGGTAATTCGGCCATGATTATTGTCAGTGATTTTTCTGAAGTTCCCGGTGTCGATGACATCAGGCCTGAAGCCGTCATGGCGGCCATTACCCAAGTAAACGCAGAGTACGGCGACAGGCTCTGCGTGTATGCCGTCCAGATAGGATACACTCTCAATGGGAAAGAACTTTCAGAACAGATCGTGCAGAACGTTGAAGGCGGATATACGGTCAATGCCGATAAACTGGAAACCCCGGAGGCCATGGCCGCTTTTGTGGATAAAGTCATCTCGGGAGATTGTTCCCGTTATTCAAAGTTGGCTGCAAAACCGGAGGAGAAGGTCGTGATCATCGCTGCTGAGCCGAAGGCCGAGGAAAAGGTCGTAGCCGCGGTGGCTGAATCGAAGGCGACGGCCGCCCCCGCTGGGCCGAAGGTCATTGTTCTGGCGTTTGAGGATATCCATTTTGATTTCGACAAGTCGACCCTGAAGCCGGAAGCGAAGGCGATCCTCAAACGGAATATCCAGATTCTGAAAGATAATCCCAAAGCCAAAGTCCGTGTTGCAGGGTATACATCCGCTTCCGGGACTGCTGCCTACAATCAGAAGCTAAGCGAGAGAAGGGCAAATGCCGTCTATGACTACCTCGCGAATGAAGGCATCATTACGCGGGACAGGCTTTCCACAATCGGCTATGGAGAGACAGACCCGGCAATGTACGAAGCAGCGCCCAAAGAGCTGTATTCGAAAGAAGCGAAGGCAAACATGAGAGTCCTTTTTGAAATCGTCGTGCAATAGGAGCGCGAAAGCGAGGGCCCGGAAAGGTATTTTTCACTGATCCGGGCCCTTGTTTTTGAAACACAATTTCGCATCACTGTCCCGCCATGGATTCGCCGGAAAGAAAGGAAAAGACGTGAAATACTCAAGAAAAGCATCCAAAGCGGTTCTTGCGGTCTTTCTTGTGGGTGTGGTGATCGCTGTGGGTCGCTTGGCCTTTGCCCAGGGAGGCGATGGGAATTACACCCTGCTTGCGTCAAAACCCGGATATGAGAATAAGACGGCATCGGATGGGATCAAGCTTTCCGACATGACCCCGAACCGGACCGTAAATGTTTCCATGGGCGGGAAATCGTCGTTGAAGGAAGAACCCGTGCAGACCAAACAGGCCTTATCTTGGGAGACGGGCAGCGGCAAGAGTTACCTCATCCCGGCCCTGGAAATTCCCGCCTTCCTCCTTCTTCTCAGCGGGTACGACCGGCTTGCCTACCCCAACTCGGTAGAGCCGTCGGGGGAAAAAACCTACAACACGAACCTGTCAACCTTCTGGGACCACCTCAATCATGGGCCCTGGGTGGTCGACACGGACGCCTTCAACGTGAACCAGTTCATGCATCCGTATCAGGGTTCTATGTACCATGGATTCGCCCGTTCAGCGGGCCTCAGCTACTGGGAATCGTTCTTTTACACAAACGTGGGCAGCTTTCTCTGGGAAATGGGTGGAGAGAACACACCACCCTCCATTAATGACCAATTCGCCAGCGGCATTGGTGGGAGCTTCTTCGGGGAGGCGCTCTTCCGGATGGCCGGTTTGGTGCTCGAGGAGGATGGCGACAAACCCGGGTTCTGGCGCGAGTTGGGTGCAACCATCATCTCACCGCCCACGGGGATCAACCGCCTTGCCTTTGGAGACCGGTTCAAGCCTTTATTTCCAAGCCATAATCCAGCCACCTTTTGGCGCCTGCGGATTGGTGTAAGTCCGAACTCGGAATTGAACGACCGGGGTGTCTCGAGCACCATCAGGCGGAATGAGGCGACTGCGGACTTCTCCATGGCCTACGGGCTCCCCGGGAAGCCCGGATATTCCTACACGCGTCCTTTCGATTACTTCCATTTTGAATTCACCAGTCTCGGCAACGTGGACAATCCTTTTGACAACGTCATGATTCGAGGCCTCCTTCTCGGAAAGAAATACGATGCCGGCGATACTTATCGCGGGATATGGGGCCTCTATGGCGGTTATGACTATATATCGCCGCACATCTTCCGCATCTCGAGCACCTCTGTCTCTTTCGGCACGACCTTTCAATGGTGGCTCTCGCGAGCGGTAGCGCTCCAAGGCTCGCTCCTCGGGGGAATCGGCTATGCGGCGGCCGGCAATGTGGCTCAAGAGGGTGAACGCGACTATCACTACGGCGCCGCCCCGCAGGGGCTCCTCGCGCTTCGCCTCATCTTTGGCGACAGGGCCATGCTGGACTTAACGGGACGCGCGTATTACGTGACCGGCATGGGTGGCGCAGACCCGGGAGGAAGAGAGAATATCGACCGCCTGAACATGGGATTCACCGTCCGTATTTACGGCCGTCACGCCCTCGGGATCCAATACACCACGTCCCTCCGGGATGCACAGTATCCCGACCGAACCGACAGTCATCAGACGGTGGGAACCGTCAGCCTGGTGTACACATTACTTGGCAAACCCGGGTTCGGCGCGGTCGAGTGGCGCAGCGCCGACCAACGCTGATCCTGAGATGACCGGCGACAAAAGAAGCAGATTGGTCCGCTTGCCTTCAAATCATCCCTCCATATATTGAGGTTCCGCTAAATGTTGAGGCAAAGGACTCTTTTCATATTTTTCCGCTGTTCTGTTCTGTAAATCTAATCTGCTGTTATCATAGGATGAATCAAAACTTCTGATTTTCCTTCGGCTATTGGCAGACTATTTGCTATTACCCCTTCATGATCTTTGTATTCACACAAATGATGGAAAAACAAGAAAGTCAAATGGCAGGAATGGAGGGAAAATATGGGGACCATACTGATCGTTATTCTTATTCTCGTCTTAGTCGGCGCACTGCCCACCTGGCCGCACAGTAAAAAATGGGGATACTATCCCAGCGGCGCAATCGGATTGGTTCTTCTGATTGTGCTTATCCTGCTGCTGATGGGGCGGATCTGAGGCGACTTTATGGAATGCCGGCTCTACGTGGCCGGTGTTGCAGCGTCCCTGCGGGTAATTTGCATGAACAATCAAACCAGATGAACTTGAAGGCTGAAGACAAGATGTAACGTCGGCGAACATGCGAATGGAGAAAAGGAGAGGCAAAGCCATGTCGAATCAGATCGAAGGTTTCATGAAGGGTATTATTGTTGGGGGTGTCATTGGCGCCGCGATCGCTATTCTCTATGCGCCGCAAAGCGGTCGAAAGACACGGGCGGGCATCAACAGAAAGGCGGAGAAATTGCTGATAAAGGCCAAAGAGGAATACAAGGCGGCTCTGAAAAAGAGCAGCAAGGCCTATGAATCGGCGGTCAAGCAGTTGAAGTACCTGGAGTCTTCCACGAAGGAGAAGGTCGGCGAAATGGAGGAAAAGGTGGATGAGTTGACTGAACTGGGGAAAGAAGCGTTTCAGGACACCAAGGGCCGCCTGACGAAAGCTGTGAATACGGCCGTTCATGCCTTCAAGTAGAAACCGGGAATGATGTTCGTTAAGGAGGATACTCATGAAGAAATATGTTCAAAGCGTCGTCATAGTATTGGCAACGATCGTCCTGATGGCTGGGCTATCCGGCTGCACGAAAGAAGGACCGGTCGAGAAAGCCGGCAAGAAAATCGATAAGGCGGTAGAAAAAGCCGGAGACCAGATCGAAAAGGCGGGTGAGAAAGTTCAGGACGCCGTAAAAGACACCCAAAAATAAGAGCCTCGGCAAAGTACGCCAGTTGAAGCTCAGACAATCCAGCCGCTGACGAAAGGATTGGTCACGGCAACGAAAGAGTGTAAAGAGTGATCCTGAATGGAGAACAAGCATTCGGCCGACTTGAACGGTATCCGGCATCCGGGCGTGCGGGGCCCTCAAGGACCCGATCCTTTGGTGCGGCGCATACCCGTTGATGTGCACAGTTTTTCGCTCCATCTGCTCGCGGTCATCTTCGTGTTGCATTGGGCCAGTGCGATTTTCATCCCGCTGATGTTGGGCGTGATGATCAGCTATGCGCTTTCTCCAACCGTAAATCTGATGCAAAAGTGGCGAATCCCGCGCGCCATTGGAGCCGCGCTGTTGTTGCTCTGTATCGTGGGGGCGACAGGCTCATTGGGTTATTCGCTCAGCGATGATGCAACCAAGCTGATCGAAACCCTGCCCGACGCCGCGCAGAAGATTCGCCTGGCAAGACTCAAAGACCGGGGAACGTCCGAAGGCGCGATGGAGAACATGCAAAAAACCGCCACCCAACTCGAGCGGGCGGCAAGCGAGACGGGCGCTCCGGAACCTGACGTCCCGCACGGTGTGACGCGGGTGCGGATCGAAAAGCCCAAACTGAATGTCCAAGACTACTTTTGGATGGGAACCAAGAGTGCGGTCGGATTTACCGGTCAACTCACAATGGTACTGTTTCTGGCGTATTTCATGCTGGTTTCGGGAGACACGTTCCGGCGTAAACTCGTTAAGATCAGCGGACCTACCCTGAGCAAGAAAAAAATCACCCTCCAGGTACTGGATGAAATCACCAACCAGATTCAACGCTATCTGCTCGTACAGATATTCACCAGCATTCTGGTCGGCGTGGCGACTTGGCTCGCCTTTCTCTGGATCGGCCTGGAGCATGCGGCCATCTGGGGGATCGCCGCCGGGGTACTGAATACCGTCCCCTATCTCGGGCCGGTCATTGTGACCGGCGGCACGGCACTCTTCGCCTTTCTTCAATTCGGCACGTTCGGCATGACTCTTCTGATCGCGGGCATCTCGCTGGTCATCACCAGTCTCGAAGGTTATTTGCTGACGCCATGGCTGATCGGTCGGACAAGCCGAATGAACCCAGTGGTGGTTTTTGTCGGGGTGCTGTTTTGGGGCTGGTTATGGGGTGTGTGGGGGTTACTGCTGGGTGTGCCCATCATCATGATTGTCAAGGCGGTCTGCGATCGGGTGGAAGATTTGCAACCCATCGGCGAACTCCTCGGCGCTTAGCGCAGGCCGTCCTCCGCATGGAAAATTGAGCAGTTTGCCCATCTCCCAAGGTTCCCTCAAAATGTTGAGGCCCCACCATATATTGAGGCCAAACGCGTCGTTTCATGCTTCATTTTGTTCTCTCCGATCAACCCAACAAATTGTTATTAAAGGATGAATCAAGGTTTCTACTTTCCTTTCGGTTATTGGCAGGTCATTTGCATCCATTGCTTCGGCAGATAAACCAATAACAGGTTGGCATGCCGAACCTCGGATCAAGTCCGGGCCAGACTTTTGTCCGGCATCCAGCCTTCCCTGTCATTCCCACGTTCGGGAATGACAGGACAGATATTCATTTTTGTCGGAGGAGTAATTTTATGATCCTCGTCATCATCCGGATGAAAACCATCTCCAGAAAGCACATGGAGTTGTCGCAGACAATCTCTTCACTGTCCGGGTCCATCAGGATAGAGAAGGGATGCCGACGCTGCGACTTCTGTCAAAGCATCGAAAATGAAAACCGTCTCTTTCTCCTTGAAGAATGGGATACCCATGAAAACCTGATGACCCACCTGAAGTCTGAGCATTTCAGGGTAATCCGGGGGGCGATGAACATGCTCAAGGAGCCTTATGAAATGACGTTCCACAACACTTTCCACCCAGAGGAAATGTAACGGATACATTGCCTCTTACGAAACGTCTTCGCTGCGGGGGCGCACGTTAAGGATGACGCTTTCATTGAACCCCTAAAGTATGGGGGAAATTGGGCGAAATTATTCATGACCCCGTTTCTCGTGCCGGAAGAAACGGGGTTTTGTTTAGGAGTCCTATCTCGTGAACATGAGAAATCATAAGATCCATTTGCCTTTGCTTGGTCTGAAGCCGCATCTTCCGGATAGGAGTCTGGGAAGAAATCATATCGGTGAAGAACTGCCGCTGCGGGCGGAGCTGCTCAGCGCCGATCAAATGGATCAACACGGCAGGAATCTGGCCAGCTCACACCAATTGAGTCCGGAGCGCGCTCCGGATCTACTGCTGGCGCGGTTGGCTGAAAACGAAGCTGTCCTGCTCGGCGTCCGTAACCTGTTGACCGAGGCGGTTCAGGCAAACCGCCGGATTACGCCGGCCGGAGAATGGCTGCTCGATAACTTCTATCTGATCGAAGAGCAGGTCCGCACCGCCAGAAGGCATCTGCCCAAGGGATACAGCCGGGAGCTGCCCCGCCTGCTGACCGGTCCCTCGGCCGGTCTTCCGCGGGTGTATGATATTGCGCTGGAGACGATCTCACACGGCGATGGGCGGGCGGATCCGGAGAGTCTCAGTCGGTTTGTCTCCGCTTACCAGAGCGTCAGCGCCCTAAAACTTGGCGAATTGTGGGCCATCCCCATCATGTTGCGCCTGGCGCTGATCGAGAATCTACGGCGCATTGCGGCCAGGGTCGCGACCGGCAGGATCGACCGCAACCTGGCCGATTATTGGGCGGATCAGATGACGGAGAGCGCCGCGAAGGACCCGAAGGGGCTGATTCTGGTGATTGCGGACATGGCCAGATCGAATCCGCCGCTGGTCAGTTCGTTTGTCGCGGAACTGACGCGCCGCCTGCAGGGACAGGGCCCCGCTCTGGCGCTGCCGCTGACCTGGATCGAACAGCGACTCGCCGAGGACAGCCAGACGATCAAACAGCTCGTGGATTCGGAGAACCAACAACAAGCCGCGGACCAGGTCTCCATCAGCAACAGCATCGGCAGCCTTCGTTTTCTCGGTGCGATGGACTGGCGGGAGTTCGTCGAAACGATGAGCCTGGTCGATCAGATTCTGCGTGAGGATCCCGCCGATGTTTACGGTCAGATGGATTTTCCCACCCGGGACCGCTACCGTCATGTGGTGGAGAGGATCGCGAAGTTCAGCCGGTTGTCCGAGGGCGAAGTGGCACGCCTGGCCATCCGGCTTGCCCAACAGGCGGCGCTCGAGAAACGGGGCGAGGATCGCGCCACCCATGTCGGTTTCTACCTGATCGATCAGGGATCGGCCGAACTGGATCGCCTGGCCCAAGTTCGTTTGCCGCCCTCGGAGGCGATCCGAAAATGGAGTCGCCGTTTTCCATTCTTGCTCTATGGCGGCTCGATCTGCCTGCTGACGTTCCTCTTCACCGGGCTTCTGATGATGAAGGCGCTGACCGGCGGCGTGCAGGATTGGCTGCTGGCGCTGACCGGAGTGCTCCTGTTTTTTAACAGCGGTCATCTGGCGATCGCCTTGGTCAATTGGCTGGCAACGCTTCTGGTTATGCCGCATCCGTTGCCGCGCATGGATTTCTCGGAGGGAATCCCTACCGAGTTCCGTACCCTGGCCGTGGTACCGACGATGCTCACCAGCGCTCAGAACATCGCGGAGCTGATCGAGGCGATGGAAGTCCGGTTTCTGGCCAATCAGGACGATAACCTGCACTTTGTCCTGCTCACCGACTTTCGCGACGCCCCCACCGAAGCAATGCCCGAGGACGAAGACCTGCTGCGGCTCGTCAAAAAGGAAATCGAGCTCCTGAATACCAAGTACAGCGGCCCGAAAAGTGACCGTTTCTTCCTCTTTCATCGTCCCCGCCGCTGGAACCCGCACGACCGGATCTGGATGGGTTATGAACGCAAACGGGGGAAACTTGCCGATTTGAATGCCCTGCTTCGCGGTGATGCACAAGGGAATATGGGGGTTCGCTTTTCGCTTGTCGTCGGCGACACAACCGTCTTGTCGAACGTAAAATACGTGATCACCCTGGATACCGATACGCAGTTGCCGCGCGATGCCGCCCGTCAGTTTGTGGGGGCCATGGCGCACCCGCTCAACCGCGCCCGATACGACCGGGACCGGGGTCGCGTTTTCGAGGGATACGGGATCCTGCAACCACGGGTTGCCGAAAGCCTGTCCGGCATAAACCGGTCGCGGTATGCGGACCTGTGCGGGAACGACCCGGGCATCGATCCCTATACGCGCGCCGTGTCCGATGTCTACCAGGATCTCTTCTGCGAGGGATCGTTCATCGGCAAGGGCATCTATGACGTGGATGTCTTCGAGCTGGCGCTCAAGGACCGTTTCCCGGAGAATCGGATCCTCAGCCACGATCTTCTCGAAGGATGTTACGCCCGATCAGGTCTGCTGAGCGATGCGCAGCTCTATGAAGAATCCCCGTCTTGCTACAGTGCGGACGTAAGCCGCCGTCACCGGTGGATTCGCGGGGATTGGCAACTCTTGCGATGGCTGTTGCCCGGTGTTCCCGGCCCCGCCGGGGATCGGCAGAAAAATCCGCTCTCCGCTTTGTCACGCTGGAAGATGCTCGACAATCTGCGGCGCTCTCTCGTGCCCGCGACGCTGACCGTTTTGTTGTTGATGGGCTGGACGGTTCTGTCTTCGGCCCTATTCTGGACCCTCGCTGTGCTCGGGGTCATCCTGATTCCTTCGATAATGACCTCCATCCTCGATGGGCTTCGGAAGCCGACAGACGTCCTTGCCCGTCAGCACCTAACCGTCATCCTCAGGTCCGCCGGCAGGCGTTTCATCCAGGCTGCCTTTGTGCTCGTTTGCCTGCCCTACGAGGCCTTTTTCAGCCTCGATGCGATCCTGCGCACATTCTGGCGGATGTGGGTCTCGCACAAGCGGCTCCTCGAATGGAATCCCTCGGTCCACCAAGAGCATACCCGCGGCGATCTGATCGGCGCCTTTCGGACCATGTGGTTCGCCCCGGCCCTTGCCGCCGCCACGGTTTTCACCCTCTGTTTGACCAAACCAGACGCCCTGGGGATAGCCATGCCCATCCAGCTCCTCTGGTTTTCATCTCCCGCGATTTCCTGGTGGATCAGCCGGCCGCTGGTACGCCGCGAAGCAAGATTGACGACGGAGCAAAACCTCTTTCTCCGAACGCTGTCGCGGAAAACCTGGGCGTACTTTGAAACCTTCGTCGGTCCGGAAGATCACTGGCTGCCGCCGGATAACTTTCAGGAACACCCCTCCCCCGTCGTCGCTCATCGCACATCGCCGACCAACATGGGCCTGTCGCTCCTTGCCAACCTGTCCGCTTATGACTTTGGCTACCTCACAGCCGGACAACTCATCGAGCGCACGCAGAATGCTTTTCAAACTATGGAAATCCTGGAACGATACCAGGGGCACTTCTACAACTGGTACGACACCCGGTCCCTGAAACCACTGACACCCCTTTACATCTCTTCCGTCGACAGCGGAAACCTGGCGGGACACCTGCTGACGCTGCGGCCGGGGCTCCTCGCCCTTCCCGATCAAAAGATCCTGGGGCCGCGACTGTTTGACGGTCTCGCCGATACGCTGAAGGTCATTTCGGATATCGCGATCGCCACTCCGCAAATGGCGCCCCCTGCCACTCTCGTAAAGTTTACAAAGCTTCTGGAGGCCGCAACCGATTCCCCGCCCTCCACAACCACCGCGGTAGGCCTGTGTCTTGAGCAACTTGCAACGTCCGCGGCGGAAGCGGTCGTCGAATTTGCCGGTCTCGATGCCGATTCCGAGAGTCCTCTTCAGGTATGGGCACGGGCCCTTGCCGGGCAGTGCCGGTCCGCGCTCGCGGAACTCGCGTATTTTGTTCCTTGGGCCACATGGCCGGCGAAGCCGAATGAATCCAGCGATTCCGAAGTGAGCGACGAAATTCCAACGCTGCGCCAACTCGCCGCACGCAGGGGAATGGAAGGCCTGCCGACCATCCGGCGGCGGCCAAACCCGGATGCGAAACCGGATGAAAGAACGCGGCAGGAGGAACTTCGCAGTCTCATCACAGAGGCCAACCGTTGCGCCAAGGAACGGATAGAGACGATCGAGCGGCTGGCAAAACAATGTGGCGAGCTCGCCCAGATCGAATATGGATTTCTTTTCGATGAGGCTCGCCATCTGCTGGCCATCGGGTACAACGTCACCGAACACCGGCAGGATCCAAGTTTTTATGATTTGCTGGCCTCGGAAGCGCGGTTCAGCACATTCGTGGCGATTGCCCAGGGGCATCTGCCGCAGGAGAGCTGGTTTGCCCTGGGACGGCTGCTCACCACGGCCGGTGGAGAACCGATTCTTCTTTCCTGGAGCGGCTCGATGTTCGAATATCTCATGCCGCTGTTGGTAATGCCGACGTACGAACATACCCTGCTCGATCAGACCTGCAAGGCGGCGGTGGCCCGACAGATCGAGTACGGGAATCAGCGCGGGGTACCCTGGGGCAGTTCCGAATCGGGCTACAACGCGATCGATGTGCACCAAAACTACCAATACCGGGCATTTGGCGTTCCTGGCCTCGGTCTCAAGCGCGGGCTTTCCGAGGATCTGGTCATTGCGCCCTATGCCTCGGCGATGGCATTGATGGTTGCACCCGAAGAGGCCTGCCTAAATCTCGAACGATTCGCTGCGGAAGGATTGGCCGGGAGGTACGGCTTCTATGAAGCGATCGACTACACGCCTTCGCGGCTGCCGCGCGGGCAATCCAGCGCAGTGGTTCGCTCCTTCATGGCGCATCACCAGGGCATGAGCCTCCTCTCTCTGTCCTTTCTGCTCCTGGACCGTCCGATGCAGAAGCGGTTTGAATCGGAACCCTTGTTCAAGGCAACCCTGCTGCTGCTCCAGGAGCGAATCCCCAAGGCGACGACGTTTTATGCGCACACCGCCGAGCTCTCGGACTACCATTCGGATTCCAGCCTTCTGGAAACGCCGACTCGTGTGTTCAGCAGCCCGGATACGCCGGTCCCGGAAGTGCAGTTGCTGTCGAACGGCCGATACCACGTGATGGTGACCAGCGCGGGCGGCGGATACAGCCGCTGGAAGGATCTGGCCGTCACACGCTGGCGCGAAGATGGCACCTGCGATCCCTGGGGAACCTTCTGTTACCTCCGCGACTTGGACAGCGGGGAATTCTGGTCAACCGCCTGCCAGCCGGCCCCCAAGGAGTCCGACCAATATGAGGCGATCTTCTCGGAAGGACGGGCGGAGTTCCGTCGCAACGACCACGGCTTCGACGCCCATACGGAGATCTCCGTTTCCCCCGAGGACGATATCGAGCTGCGACGCATCACCCTCACCAACCGTTCCGGAAGGCGCAGGTCTATTGACGTCACGAGCTACGCGGAGGTCGTTCTCGCCTCGCCGGCGGCTGATGCCCTGCATCCGGCGTTCAGCAACCTTTTTGTTCAGACCGAGATCCTCCGCCGGGAGCGGGCGATTTTCTGCACCCGCCGGCCGCGTTCCCAAGGCGAGCCAATCCCGTGCCTGTTTCATCTGATGGCCGTTCAGGGCTCGGATATCGGTGAAATATCGTACGAGACCGATCGTATGCAGTTTATCGGCCGTGGAAATACCGTCGTGAATCCCCAGGCAATGATGCACTTGTCGGTCCTCTCGGGCAGCGAAGGCTCCGTCCTGGATCCCATCGTCTCGATCCGTTATCGCATTACACTGGATCCGGACGAAAAGGCCACGGTCAGTATCGTCACCGGCGTGGGAGAGTCCCGCGATGCAGCCTTAATCCTGGTGGAAAAATACCAGGACCGGCGCCTGGCGGACCGGGTCTTCGATCTGGCGTGGACCCACAGTCAGGTCCTCCTGCGGCAGATCAACGCCACCGAGGCCGATGCACAGCTATACGGACGCCTTGCCGGGTCGTTGATCCATGCCAATGCCTTGTTGCGGGCCGATGCGGGAATTCTCTTGCAGAACCGTCGTGGTCAATCAGGTCTCTGGGGATACGCCATCTCCGGCGATTTGCCGATCCTGCTGCTTTCGATCGAAGATCCGGCCAATATCGAGCTGGTCCGCCAGCTCGTGCAGGCTCATGCGTACTGGTACCTGAAGGGGCTGGCGGTAGACCTGGTCATCTGGAACGAAGATCACGCGGGTTACCGGCAACTGCTCCACGATCAGATCATGGGGCTGGTTGCCACCGGCGTTGTGGCCAATGAGGCCGACAAACGCGGCGGTATTTTTGTAAGATCAGCTGATCAGATATCGAACGAGGATCGGATTCTGATCCAGACGGTCGCACGTGCCATCATCAGCGACTCCAAGGGATCGCTTGCCGACCAGCTTAACCGTCGAAATCCCGCAGAGATGGCCATGCCGCATCTGACGATATCCCGGACCTACCGCGCCGCCCTCCCGGCGGTAACCGCGCTGCCCCGTCCCGATTTGATGTTTTTCAACGGGTTGGGCGGGTTTACCCGCGATGGACGCGAATACATCGTTACCACCGCACCCCTGCAGGTGACCCCGGCTCCCTGGGTCAATGTCCTGGCGAATCCTCACTTCGGGACCGTTCTGTCCGAAAGTGGTTCCGCCTACACCTGGGCGGAGAATGCCCACGAGTTTCGCCTCACCCCTTGGCAGAACGACCCGGTGAGCGATGCGAGCGGAGAGGCCTTTTACATCCGCGATGACGAGCGCGGCTACTTCTGGTCCCCCATGCCGCTGCCCAGTCGCGGGATGACACCGTATACCACCCGGCACGGATTCGGCTACAGCGTCTTCGAACACATCGAGCGCGGCATCCGTTCCGAGGCTTGGGTGTATGTCGCCCCCGATGCGCCCGTCAAGTTCACGGTGCTCAAGATCAAAAACGAGTCCGGCCGATCCCGCCGGTTATCCGCGACGGGATACGTAGAGTGGGTCCTGGGCGACTTGAGACCGAAAACGGCCATGCATGTGGTAACCGAGGTCGATCCCGCGAGTGGGACGCTCTTTGCGCGCAACAGCTTCAATACGGAATTTCCCAACCGGACTGCCTTTTTCAACGTCGACGGTGCGCCACAGACGGTGAGCGGAGATCGGACCGAGTTTCTTGGGCGCAACGGTACGCTCGCAAGTCCGGCGGCAATGATCCGGTCGCGGCTCTCGGGCAGGGTCGGGGCCGCCCTGGATCCCTGTGCCGCAATTCAAGCGTCCTTTGAGCTTGCCGACGGAGAGGAGCGGGAGATCATCTTCACGCTCGGCGCGGAGCAGGACGCCGTCAAAACGCGCCGCCTGGCGGATCGCTTCCGGGGATCGGCAGCGGCACGGGGTACACTGGAGGCGGTGTGGCAGTACTGGAAACACACGCTCGGCGCCGTCCAGGTGGAAACACCGGATGCGGCCCTGAATGTGCTGACCAACGGCTGGCTGTTGTATCAAACCCTGGCGTGCCGGGTCTGGGCGCGCAGCGGATACTACCAGTCCGGCGGCGCTTTTGGTTTTCGCGACCAGTTGCAGGATGTGATGGCCCTCATCCACACGGAACCCCGGCTGGTTCGCGAGCATTTGCTCCTCGGTGCGGCGCGCCAGTATCCCGAAGGAGATGTTCAGCACTGGTGGCATCCACCCGCGGGCCGGGGTGTCCGAACTCACTGTTCGGACGATTACCTCTGGCTGCCGCTGGCGGCGTGTCGCTATGTGCTGGCCACAGGGGATACCGGTGTACTGGACGAACCCATCCCTTTTATCCAGGGACGACCGGTCAAGGCCGAGGAAGACTCGTATTACGATCTGCCCTCCCAGTCTCCGAAATCCGTTAGCTTTTATGAACACTGCGTTCAGGCGATTCTCCGAGGTCTCAACTTCGGCGGACACGGATTACCGCTCATCGGTTCTGGAGATTGGAATGACGGTATGAATCTGGTGGGTGCTGAAGGAAAGGGAGAAAGCGTCTGGTTGGGATTTTTTCTCTATGATGTCCTGATGCGCTTCACCGGGTTGGCCCGTACCCGCGGCGACGCCTCTTTCGCCGACCGCTGTGAACGCGAAGCGACAAAGCTGCGTCGGAATATTGAACTCAACGGATGGGACGGCGGGTGGTATCGCCGCGCATACTTCGACGACGGCACGCCGCTGGGATCGGCCGAGAACACCGAA
>JAQTRB010000235.1 GCA_028712015.1 Syntrophales bacterium | reverse complement strand
GCGGCAGCGGTCGCCGCATTCTTTCCATCGGCAGTAATTGTAGCGATATAGCCCCTCTTTTTGTAAGCGGTGAACTGCGGGATGGCGATGGCCGCCAGAATGCCGATGATCGCGATGACGATCATGAGTTCGATCAGCGTGAAGCCCTTCTGTCCTCTTTTTTGGTGAAATGCACGAATCATTTCTATTCTCCTTTGTTTTGTTTTGTTTTTAATTTTTATATTTTAAAAAATCACTCGTCACGAAATTGCTCCATCCTCTCCGCAATCACCCCCTTTTCGAATAGCAACCTTTATAGATAAGTCAAACTGCAATAGAATAAAGCAATGATCATGCCACTACCTGGCAGCCCGATCCATTCTCTCATAAAATACCAGATTATTCCTTTATTTAATGGTTTACAGAAGGAACTCCGGCATGACCCTCATCCGTCTTTCATCTTTTCCAATATTCCTATCTGGAACTTTCACGGCTTTTGACGTCATTTTCCCGGACTCAGAAATGAAAGACCGGAAAAGCCGTCTTTCCACTTTACCGGGTAGGCATCCTTCAATCGTTCAGCGGTGGCACATATTGTGCGAATATGAATTCATATCATTTTATGATATGATGGGTCAAAATCTGTTCAGGGGGGTACCATGTACGAAGTCACCATCCGGAAATCCTTTTCCGCCGCCCATCTGCTGAAGGAGATCGGCGGCAAGTGCGAAGAGCTGCACGGGCACAACTTCATCGTCGAGGTGTCGGCCGCGGCCGAGACTCTGGACGAGGAAGGTCTGCTGATCGATTTCCGCCTGTTGAAGCGCTGGACGGATGAGGTCCTCGACGGGCTCGATCATAAATATCTGAACGAACTCGAATGTTTCAAAGGAATCAATCCCTCTTCCGAACGGATTGCGCGCTTCCTTTTCGAACGAATTGATGAAAAGGCAGCGCCGGCGAAGGTCCCGCTGACCCGCGTGACCGTTTGGGAATCGGAGAATTCACGGGTATCCTACAGCCGATGATCGACATCCAGAACCAGAAAGACGAACGCAATATCGATATCCAGCGCGTCGGCGTCAAGGGGCTCAAATACCCGATCGTCGTTCTGGATCGCGCCCATGGGACGCAGCCGGTCAACGCCACGATCAATATGTACGTGAGCCTGCTGCGAAACTTCAAGGGAACGCACATGAGCCGCTTCGTCGAGGTCCTCAACGAAATCCGCGAGCAGGTGAACATCCGGACCTTCCACGGCATCCTGGAGAAAATCCGGGCAAAGCTGCACGCGGACTCGGCGCATATCGAAATCGAATTCCCCTATTTCATCGAAAAGGCGGCGCCCCGCTCCGGCGCGCAGAGCATGATGGAGTACCGCTGCCGGTTTCTGGGGACGAGCGACGTCAACGGGATGGATTTCATCGTCGGCATGGAGGTCCCGGTCACGACCGTCTGCCCCTGTTCCCGGGAAATCAGCCGGTCCGGCGCGCACAACCAGCGAAGCATCGTCACCGTCATGGTCCGGTTCCGCAGGTTCTTCTGGATCGAGGATGTGATCCGCATGATCGAGGAATCGGCCAGCGGGGAGGTCTATTCGCTTCTGAAGCGCGTCGATGAAAAATACGTTACGGAGAAGGGGTACGACAACCCGATGTTCGTCGAAGACGTCGTCCGCAACGTTGCCGGGCGGCTCGCTGCCGAGAGCAACTTTACCTGGTACAAGGTGGAGGCGGAGAATTTCGAGAGCATCCACAACCACAGCGCCTACGCCTGCGTGGAGAAAGAATAGCGATGGGAAAGGACAGGGACGGGCATTTTTTCAATCTCTACCGCCACGGATTCATCCGGGTGGCGGTCTGCACCCCGGAAGTCAAGGTGGCCGACACGGAATTCAACGCGAAAGAAACCATCCGTCTGGCCCGCAAAGCCGCGGAGAAAAAGGCCGTTTTCGCGCTCTTTCCGGAACTGGGACTGTCGGCCTATTCCAATGACGACCTCTTCCAGCAGGAGGCGCTGCTCGACGGGGCGCTCGATGCAATCGAGCGGATCGCCCGCGATACGGCATCGCTCAACCTGATCCTCGTCGTCGGCGCGCCCCTTCGCTGCGACTCCCGTCTTTTCACCTGCGGGGTTGTCCTCTATCGGGGCAGGATCGTCGGAATCGCCGTGAAGTCCTACCTCCCCAACTACCGCGAGTTCTACGAGGGCCGCCAATTCAGCCCCGCGGAAGAGGCACTGACGAAAATCGTAAACCTCTGCGGCCAGGAAAACATACCCTTCGGCGTCGATCTTCTGTTCGACGTCGCCAACATCCGCAACTTCCGCTTCTTCCTGGAGATGTGCGAGGACGTCTGGGTCCCGATCCCCCCCTCCTCGTTCGCCGCGATGGCCGGGGCAACCGTAATCGGAAACCTCTCCGCCTCCAACGTGACGATCGGGAAATCGGAGTACCGGCTCAGCCTGACCGCCAACCAGTCCGCCCGCTGCATCGCCGCCTATCTGTATGCCGCCGCCGGACCGGGGGAATCGACGACGGACCTGGCGTGGGACGGCCATGCCATGATCTGTGAAAACGGCAACCTGCTGGCGGAATCGGAGCGGTTTTCGGCAGGCTCCCGGATCATCTTCGCCGATATCGACCTGGACCGCCTCGCCCAGGACCGGATGCGCCAGACGACCTTCGGCCGCAATGCCTTCACGCACCGGGAATCGCTTCTCAAGTTTCGCCGAATCGAGGTCAAGCTGGATGTCATCGGCGGACGCCTTCTGCTGGACCGCGAAGTGCCGCGTTTCCCCTATATCCCGTCAGATCCCTCAAAAAGGGATCAGCGTTGCTACGAGGCCTATAATATCCAGGTTCAGGGGCTTTCCCAACGTCTGAAATCATCGGGAATCGACAAGGTCGTGATCGGCGTTTCCGGCGGGCTCGACTCCACGCACGCGCTGATCGTCGCGGCCCGGACGATGGATCGGCTGAAACTGCCCCGGAAACAGGTGCTGGCTTACACGATGCCGGGGTTCGCCACGTCCGACAAAACCCACCGCAATGCGTTGTCCCTGATGAAAGCGCTCGGTGTGGAGATCAACGAAATCGACATCCGCCCGAGCTGCACGCAGATGATGAAAAACATCGGTCACCCCTGCGCGGAGGGAAAAAGCGTTTACGATATCACTTTTGAAAACATCCAGGCCGGGGAGCGGACATCGCATCTCTTCCGCGTCGCCAACCTGAGAAACGCCATCGTGGTCGGGACGGGCGACTTGAGCGAGCTTGCCCTCGGCTGGTGCACCTACGGCGTCGGCGATCACATGTCCCACTACAACGTGAACGCCAGCGTCCCCAAAACCCTGATTCAGCATCTGATCCGCTGGGTCGTCCGTACGGGGCAATTCTCCCCGGAAGCCTCCGCCATCCTGCTCGATATCCTCGAGACCGAAATCAGCCCCGAACTGATCCCGGGCGAACCCGGCGC
>JAQTRB010000234.1 GCA_028712015.1 Syntrophales bacterium | reverse complement strand
ACACCGCCCAGAATGACGCCGATGGCCGTGCCCATCGGAATGGCGGCCGTAAAAAGGCCGTTCATGGTGGCCCGCTTTTCTTCAGGGAAATAGGCGGCGATCATGGCATGGCCGCCGGAAGTGTAAGCCGCCTCGCCCACGCCCAACAGGGCGCGCATCGTGAAAAGTTGGGTGAAGTTCCGCGTGAAGGCGCAGAGAGCCGCGCCAAAGCTCCAGAGAACGGCCATGATACCGATGGTCTTCTTTCTGCTCCACCGGTCCACCAGCAGAGATACAGGAAAAACAAACACCGTCATCATCAGTGTCACGATGGCGGCAAACCAGCCGCACTGGGTGTCGGTCAATCCCCAGTCGACCTTTAGATAGGGAAAGATCGCCGCCACAACCATCCGGTCTACATAATTGAATAAGTACAGGAGGAAGAGCAACAGGAAAACATAGTACGCGTAGCCTTTTGACACCTTGAAGTCTTGCGCGTCGTTCCGATGTTTCGATGTGTCCATGACGAAGCTCCTTCCTTGGTGGTCGCGACGACGGCGATGGTTGATATCTTCCGATTGAATTGATTGAATCGAGGTCGGGTAGAAATACGGTGCGCACATTTAGGGCAACGCCTTCCATTGTTTCCGCCGTTTCCGGCTTCGTGGCAAAGAAACGCCCAGCTATGTTACGTTTTCATAAATCTCTCTCAGAACGACTTATCGATATCAGGATGACCGGAAATACAACATCAAGGATTACGAGTTAAAGCCAAACATTTTGTCGAGGTGAACGATTTGTGTAGTAGAGGAAGCACACATCAGCCGGATATATGAACCACCTACTGAGATTCTTTTCTTTTTTTCAGCTCCAATGCAGTCTTAAGTCCTTTTTGCCGAATCACTTTTATTTTTTGCCGAAACTCCGTCAGTTTAAAAAACCGTTTCCCGTATTTGTTCAGAAGTTTTTTGTTGATCTCAAATCCCAGACCGGGCTTCGTAAATGGCGCAAGCATCGCGTTTTTGTCGGGGATGATCGGGTCAATAATTCCTTCTCTTTCTTCAGGCACCCAGGATGGCTCCTCCAGAGGATATTCCAGGGGAAGAAGATTGCCTTTATCGGCAAGCACCATATTCCAGTTGATATAAAACCCGATCCCATTGGTCCACGTATGAGGAGAGTACTCCCTGTTATGGGCATGACTGGCATCGATGACTTTCTTCACCTGGGCAATTCCGCCTGCAAAGGTCGCATCAGGCTGATAGACATGGAAGCAGTCTTTCTCGAACATGATCTTGATTTCATCCCAGCCATAATTGAGCTCGGCGCCGGAAATCTTTACTTTTGAAACTTTCTTTAAGGCGGCATTGCCTTCATAATCCCGCGAGTCCAGCGGCTCTTCCAGCCAGGCGATGTCGTTCGCGTAACAGGTTTGAGCAAACTCCGTTGCGCGTTTCAGATCCCACGCAGGAATTTTGTCGACAATCGTCACCAGCCATCCCTGATTGGCATCCACCCCTAATACAAGACGATCACCGACACTTTTTTTGATCACCTCGATGTGCCGGATGTCATCCTGAAGCTCCTTGTTTTTTACTCGCAACTTTGCCGTCTTGAACCCACGCTCTTTCATGGCAAGGAGTTCTTCCGCCCTCTTTTCGGGCTCGTGCATTTCTCCCGTAGAGCAGTAAACCTCAATAGGTCTTTTTTCGCCGCCTAGAAGTTCATATACGGGTTTTCCTTTGCTTTTTCCGATAATGTCCCAACAGGCCGGCTCGATCCAGAAATTTCTCCATCCGAGGATGCCGGCCTGCTTCAGCAATCCCTGGACAGATTCAATATCGGTCGGGTCCGCTCCAAGCAAATATCCGCCAATGAGATCACCCAGACCCTCTCTCTCATATCCCAAGGCGGAACCTGCCGAATACCCCTCAATTCCGTCATCGGTGACAAGTTTAATCAGGGTAAATCCATTATGCGTCTGAGGATAGCCAGGTATCCATGTAGGCCAAAAAGTATGTTTCAAGGGAACCTGTACATGAAAAAGCTCAATCGAAGATATTTTCATACAGACCTCCCGGATAAGTATTCTGTCGGAGAATCTTAAGGAATGAAGTCTTATATGTCAATTGATATTATTGATTATTATTGATCATCGGTTGAGGTGAAAAGAAAGCAAACAAATCGAGATTGGAATTGCGAGAATTACAGGAGGCGAATGGCACGGCACCCCTGCACTCTTGTCATCCCTCAGAAATTGTGAAAGAGTGCTTTTCCGGGAGGGGGGTCATGGGGGCGTTTCGTCTGGTCAGCGAGTTTCAGCCGCGGGGGGATCAGCCGCAGGCGATTTCCGGCCTCGTCGAAGGACTGGAAAACGGGGAGCGGCACCAGGTTCTGCTCGGGGTGACCGGTTCCGGAAAAACCTTTACGATGGCGAACGTGATCGCCGCCGCGAACCGGCCCGCGCTGGTCATCGCCCACAACAAGACCCTTGCCGCCCAGCTCTACGGGGAGTTCAAGACGCTATTCCCGGACAATGACGTCGCCTATTTTGTCAGCTACTACGACTACTACCAGCCCGAGGCGTACATCCCCAGCACGGACACCTACATCGAGAAGGACTCCGCGATCAACGAGGAGATCGACAAGCTCCGCCATGCGGCGACCCACTCGCTGCTGGAGCGGCGCGACGTGATCATCGTGGCCAGCGTTTCGTGCATCTACGGCCTGGGTTCTCCGGAGGCCTACCAGGGGATGCTGCTGCTCCTCGAGGAAGGGATGGAGATCCCGCGGGACGCGATATTGGCTCGTCTGATCGAGATCCACTACGAACGGAACGACATCGATTTCCATCGCGGCACATTCCGGGTTCGGGGGGATGTCATCGAGATTTTTCCCGCCTACGAGGAGGAGAAGGCGATCCGGGTGGAGCTCTTCGGCGATACGGTCGAAGCGATCTCCTTCGTCGATCCGCTGCGCGGAAGAAAACTGGAGCGGCTGCGGAGAACGGCGATCTATCCCGGAAGCCACTACGTCACCACCCAGGACAACCTGAAGCGGGCGATCGACGCGATCCGTATCGAACTGGGGGAGAGGCTTCGGGAGCTGAAGGCCGAGAACAAGCTGCTGGAGGCGCAGCGGCTGGAGCAGCGGACCCATTTCGATATCGAGATGCTGGAAGAGATGGGATACTGCTCGGGGATCGAGAACTACTCCCGCCACCTGACCGGCCGGAAAACGGGCGAGCCGCCCCCGACGCTGATGGAATACTTCCCGAAGGATGCCATCGTCTTTATCGACGAGAGCCACGCCACGGTTCCACAGCTCATCGGGATGTACCGGGGCGACCGCTCGCGGAAGGAGAACCTCGTGAACTACGGCTTCCGGCTTCCCTCCGCGCTCGACAACCGGCCGCTGCGCTTCGATGAGTTCGATGCCTTTTCGAACCAGCGGATTTATGTCTCGGCGACGCCGGCGGCCTACGAGCTGGGAAAGGCCGGCGG
>JAQTRB010000233.1 GCA_028712015.1 Syntrophales bacterium | reverse complement strand
TCTCGAAGCGGCAAGTCGAGGCATTCCCATATTGTATTCCAACCGGGGTTCCCTGCCGGAGATCCTGGACAATCCCGAACAGGAAATCGATCCAGCCGATGAGGAGCAGGCCGTTCAACGAGCCGTCCTTGCTCTGCAGTCCCCTTCCCTCTTGGAACGATGGAGGCTGAAAGGCTTTGAGAGAGCCCGCCTTTTTTCCTGGGATGAATCCGCCCGGAAACTGCTTCAACACCTGGAGAACTTGGGCTGAGCGATGAATAGACCGAAAGTCCTCATGCTCTCTCCCGATCTTCCCTTTCCGATCCGGGCCGGGGGACAGATGCGCGCGGCTTCGCTCTGCCTGCCCCTGGCCGGATGCTGCGACCTCCACATCGCCTGCATCGCTGCAGGCATCCCCACAGCCACCCGGAACTGGGCAAACAACCTGGGCATCATCATAGAGCATTTCCCCGCCCCGGCCTCAGACGCGACGCCGGCCTGGTACCGGCATGCCCGGAGTATCGTGACCAGGAACAACCTGCGGTATGATCGCAGGGAACAGATTTTTTTCAACACCGTTTTTTGTCGCATTAAGCCCGACATGGTCTGGCTTGAGACACCCTACCTGCTTCGCTATGTCCTCGCATGGTTGGATAAAACACCGGTCGTCGTGGATTACTGGGGCACCTCCGAGGGGGCAAGGCGCCTGTTCGTTCATTCCCGGGGGTTGAAAAAGGTGAAGGAGTGGATCACATGGTGGATTGCTTCGGGCAGTGAACGCCGCCATGCCAGGCTGCTCCACGATCTGGTCTGTGTCTCCGAACTGGATGCGCAATACTTCCGCTCCATCGCCCCGCAATGCCGTATCTGGCCGATTCCCATCGGCATCCAGGGAAAAACACTGCCGCCCCCGGACGATACGTACCGGGAAGAGTCTTGGACCATGATCATGACCGGCGATCTTTCCTACGAACCCAATATCGATGCCGCCCGCTATTTTGCGGAGCGTATCTTCCCAAGGGTCCGGGAGGAAGTGCCCGAAGCTGTTTTTCGCGTTGTCGGACGCAACCCGTCCCAGCCCATCCTGGCACTCAAAGGGACGGCCGGCATCGAAGTCGTCGGCTTCGTTCCGGACCTCGCGAAAGAGATCCGTCGCTGCACCATCTATGTTCTGCCGATGCGGCTCGGCTCGGGAATCCGATCGAAGCTCTTCGATGTCTTTCCCCTTGGAAAGGCCATCGTCACCACATCGGTCGGCGCGGAGGGCTTGGAACTGAAGCACGGCGAAAATTGCTTGATCGCCGATGGGGAGGCGGATTTTGCCCGCTGCTGTATTCAGCTGCTGAACGATGGCGCCCAAAGGGTCAAATTGGGGATTGAGGCGAGACGCCTGGCCACGGATGTCTATCACCAGGGGAAGATCGATGCGGCGGTTCGGGAACTCGTCGCGACGGTAACAGGCCGATGATCGAACTCCCCGTCAGCGAAAAAATGACCCGAATGGACATCAGCGTTGTCGTTCCCGTCTTCAATTCGGAAAAAACGGTGGCCGCCTGCCTCGAATCGCTCTATGGGCAAACGTGCAAACCACTGGAAGTTATCGTCGTGGACAACGGTTCCACCGATGGCACAGAGGCCATCATCATGGAGATGATGCACCGCTTCAAGGATATTCCCGCCCAGTATCTTCGGGAAACTCGCCAGGGGCCGTCCTTCGCCAGAAACCGCGGGGCATTCCAGGCTCGGGGTGAAATCATCGCCTTCCTGGATGCCGACTGCATCGCCGATTCATCCTGGCTGGACCGTCTATCCCGATCTTTTGACCGGGTCGAGATCGGCGCCGTTGCGGGAAGCGTCATCGGCTTCGACAGGGAGACCACGATCGGAAAGTTCCATGCCCTGTTCACATTACGGGCATTGCCTTCCTCCCGGCTGTTTCATGAATTCAACCTGGTCAGCGGCGGTTTTCCAGCGGCGAATCTCACCATTCGCAGCACACTGTTTCGCTCCCTCGGCGGTTTTGATGAGAAGCTCCCTTTTTTCGCAGAAGATCACGACCTCTGCGCGAGAATCTATCAATCCGGGGTTCAGATCTTTTTCAACAAGGATGCGATCGTTTACCACCAGCACAGGCAGTCCCTGCAAACAACCTGGTGGCAAAGCTACGGTTTTGGGACGGGGCATGCCACCCTGCTGAAGAAGCACTTTCAGCGGATGTTGATCATCGAAATGCCGCGATGGCGCTACCTTTCCAGGAGATGGCCCTTACGCGCATGGCTGGACATCGCTGCGGCGGACAAGAAGTTCATCCTCGGCCTGCTCCTCACCAGTCTCTGGCCGCCCTTCTTGGCGATTTTGGCGCTCTACCTGATTCTGCTCTATCGCAATCTGGGGCAGCGACTGGCGCAGGACCAGATCGAGGCGGATTACCGTGAAAAGTGGGCCCTGGTCTTCCTGTTGCTCTTCAAATCCCTTGCCATGACCTGCGGCAGGTGGCGGGGTTCATTGGCCCAAGGGGTTCTATGCCTTTAGAGAACCCGTCCGGCAAGCCCTCGGTCTCGATCCTGATCTGCTCTCGGGACCGCCGTGTTGATCTGGAAAAGATCGTCCAGGATTTAAAGGCGATGGATTCTATTTATCCCTTTGATATCGTCGTGGTGGAAGAAACGAATGATCCCAGGCCCATCGCCGGTGTCCGCTATATCGCCCATGCGGTGAAGAATCTCGGCTTTGCCCACGCCAGGAACCTCAGCATCGCCCAGGCTACGGGCGACATCGTGGTTTTCGTGGACGACGACTGCCAGATCAAGGAGGGGTGGTTGGATAACCTCCTGCGCCCCTTTGTGGATAAGGCCGTCGTTGGCGCGCAGGGGGGGGTCGTCGTACCGGAGGGCACCAACGCCATTGGCTGGGCGGAGTCCCTGCTGGGATTCCCCGGGGGCGGCGTCAGGCGGGTCGTCGACTCAGGCGGGTCCATGCAGGAGACCATGGAGGTATCAACGCTAAACAGCGCTTACCGCCGAGACATTGTTCAGGCCGTCGGCGGTTTCAGCCATCGGTTGAAATGGGGAAGCGAAGATTATGTTCTAGCAAAGAAGGCCTGTCGGCATGGCAGGTGTATCTTTGTGCCCGATGCCCTTGTAGCGCACAGGGCGCGGGGCACGATCTCAGGCATCTGGGATTGGTTCGTCCGGCGGGGCCGGGCCGAAGTCGGCGTCGTCCGTTCCCGGGAGTATACTGCAGCCGGCTGGTCGTCTGTATTGAGAAGTTCTCTGTTGTTGAAATTGCTCCTAATATGCATGCTCTGCCTTTTTTTTTCTATGGGCTGGCTTTATGTTCTGCTGCTGTTCTTGCCCTTCTATTCGCTTCTGCAGTGCTACCGCATCTGGCCTGTCTGGAGGAGGAGCGACGCCCCTTTTCTCTCACTTATCCTCGTGCCGATTGTCAAACTGACGATGGACCTTGCCGCCGACGTTGGTCGCCTGAAGGGTATCTTGAGTGACTAGACCTGTACTTGCCA
>JAQTRB010000232.1 GCA_028712015.1 Syntrophales bacterium | reverse complement strand
TTCCGTCTCCCACACGATCCGGCAGAACGGCGCCTATGCCTACGGCATACGGGTCCTCCCGTTCCATCCGAACCTGGCGACCAAGCAGGAAACGGGGCTGATCTATTGGGGATAAGCCGATCCATTCTCCCCCGTTGCCCGGGTTGTATCGGGAATGATCCGGACATCATCGGAGGTTGTCCCGTTCCCGAGGGGATGGGCGGCCGCCTGGCGGCACGCCGCTACCGCCGGTGGATGAACCAGAGGATCAGCGTGAGAACGACACTGATCAGGATGCTCGTCGCGAGTGGAAAGTAGAAGGAGACGTTTTTCCCCCGCCAGAAGAAATCCCCGGGAAGCCTCCCGAACCATGGGATCTTTCCGGCGAAAATCAGGAACAGACCGATTCCCGCGATCACGAGGCCGATCCCGAGCAGAACGCGGCCGATCCCGGAAAAGTCAGGCATCGTCTCCACCTCCGATCGATTCCCAGGCGAAGGGCTCATCCCGCGCGAAATCCGGGTTCAGCGCCCGCTCGTCGACCTGCTGCGTATGGATCTCCTCGAAACCCAGATCGAGCGCGGCGTTCACCACCCGTTCGTACTCCCCCTTCGTCACCCGCCGGCCGAGAAGCGGATCGCCCGCCACCGCCGGAATCGGCGTGTACTGGGCCATCAGGCTCAGCGGAACGGCCGGAGAGATCCGCTCCCGAATCGTCTTGAGGACCGCCAAACTGTTGTCGATCCTTCCCGGCAAAACAAGGTGGCGGACCAGGACGCCGCGGCGGGCAATGCCGTTTTCGGTCTCGAGGCCGTCGCCGACCTGGCGGACCATCTCCCGCAGAGAGGCCAGCGCATGATGCGGGTAGTCCGGAATCCCGGAGAGGCGGTTCCCCTCCACCGCCAGACCATATTTAAAGTCGGGCAGGTAGATATCGACCGTACCGTCCAACAAACGGATGATCTTGTCGCGTTCGTACCCGCCGCAGTTGAAGACGAACGGAACGCGCAGCCCCCGTTCCCGGGCGGTCCGCAGCGCCGCCATGATCCCCGCCAGGTGAGGCGTCGGCGTGACCGGCTCGACGTTATGACATCCCCGGGCCTCGAGATCCAGCATGATGCCGGCCAGTTCTTCCGCGGTGACCGGCCTTCCCGTCGGGGAATGGCTGATCTGAACATTCTGACAGTAGAGGCACCTCAGGTTGCAGGAGGAAAAGAAGATCGTCCCCGCGCCGCCGCTTCCGGAAAGCGGCGGCTCCTCGCCGTAATGGGGCAGCGCGGAATGGATCGCCATGCCGGCATCGAGGCGGCAGAAACCCCGTTCGCCGAAGGACCGGTTCACCCGGCACATCCGCGGGCAGAGAACGCACCGCTTGAGGATTTTCTCAAGACTGTCCATTGGAAAACGGCTCAACGACCTGTTGCAGACGGCCGCCGGCGATCAGATCCAGGAACTCCTCGCCCAGCGGGGCGGACAATTCGACCACCTTCCGCCAGTTCGCGATCCGCAACGCCGGATTGTCCACGAAGGTTTCGAAATCGCCCCTGTCCGGAACCCGACCGTCCGGAAGGCCCGCCACAAAATCCTCCGACGGATAGACCATTACGACGGAGTCGAGAAACCCGTCCGGCGGACGGCGTCTCCCGATCCGCTTGTCCATCCAACCGGGGATGATCCGTTCCTGATGGTGGAAAAAAAGCGTCAGACCGCCGTTTCGCGTCCGGTAATCCTGGTTGATGTGGTAGTCGATCAGCCCGCCGTCGCGATAGACGCCGTTCGGGGCGTCGAAGATGTCCCTGACGCCCGCGACGACGAGGGGAATCGCGCCCGAGGAGGTCACGGCGGGTTTGAAATTGACTTCGCCGAGCGGGAAAAAGCGGCCGCGAAACCCCTTCCGCAAACAGAAATCGGGCGGCTGCGTCCCGGTATGGAAAACGATTCGTTCGGCAAAGCGATGGATCAGGGCCGGGTGCAGGAAGTTGGCCAAAAGACCGAGAACGAAACCCGTTTTCTGCACCCATGGCCTTTCGGAGGCCGTCAAGTGTTTCGCCCGGCAGGTCAGGACCGCCAGGCGATAGGGTTTGCAGGCGAGCGCAAAGGGAAGGGCGTCGTCATCGATGAAGCTGTCGATGATCGCCGTCAGGGACCGGCGAATGGTCTCCGGCGTGTCCTTCCGCTCGTATGTTGCGGCGATGTAAGCCTCCGTCAGCGCACGGTAGCTCTTCTCCGCCTCCGGCTGCAGCCAAGCCGCGAAACGCCAGGCCCCGGCGGAAGCGCCGACGAGCCAGACCGGCTGTCGTTTTCCGAGCGCTCCTTCCCGAATCAGCGTCAGATCGAAACCGCTGGCCACCAACCAGCGGGGACCGCCCGCGGGGCCGAAATAGGTCGCAATCCGGTCCAGGCTGAACTTGCCCGCACGGATGAGTTCATGGGCCCTTTTCCCCGCCCTGACACGGATATTTCCGCTGCTCATTCTCCCTCCGGGCGTGATCGCCCGCCATGCTTTCCCCCGGAATGGAAACACCGCCACGGGACGGTTTCTCCGCGCAACCGCTGAAATGCCGTTTTGGCAAATGACCTTGACACGGCCGGAGGCGTCTTGTAGATTAGCGCCGACCGCTTCAAATGGGCGGTTCTATACGAATAGCGGCGGAATTGTCAACGCCGAATGTGAGTCTCACACGAGTATCGATGACGAGCGCATCTATCACCATGACGAATATCGCGGCACAGATGACGGAATTGGGACGGAACGCCCGGCGGGCCGCCGCCGTTCTGGCCCGGACCCCAACCGACGTCAAGAACCGGGCGCTCCTGGCGATGAAGGACGCGCTTCTCCGAGACGGGGCCCTCCTGATCCGGGAAAACGAAAAGGACCTCGCCTCTGCGCGGGATCTCGGCCTCTCGCAGGCGATGATCGATCGGCTGACGCTCACGGAGGCGACCATCGCGGGAATCGCCAAAGGACTCGCCGAGGTGGCCGCCCTGCCCGATCCGGTGGGCAAGGTCCTCTCCATGTGGCGGCGGCCGAACGGTCTTTTGATCGGCCGGATGCGCATCCCGCTCGGGGTGATCGGCATCATCTACGAATCCCGGCCCAACGTCACGGCGGACGCGGCCGCCCTCTGCCTGAAGTCGGGGAACGCCGTGATCCTCAGGGGCGGCTCGGAGGCGATCCACTCGAACCTCGCCATCGCCCGGATCCTCCGGGAAGCGCTGCGAACCCTCGCGCTCCCGGAGACGGCAATCCAGGTCGTCCCCATCACCGATCGGGAGGCGGTCTACGAACTGCTTCAGTTGGAGGAATTCATCGACGTGATCATCCCGCGGGGCGGGGAGGAGCTGATCCACGCCGTGGTCCGGGATTCGAAGATTCCGGTGATCAAGCACTACAAGGGGGTTTGCCACCTGTTTGTCGACGAGAGCGCCGACCTCGACATGGCCGTCCGGATCTGCATGAATGCCAAAACGCAGCGGCCGGGCGTCTGCAACGCGCTGGAGACGCTCCTCGTCCATGAGGCCGTCG
>JAQTRB010000231.1 GCA_028712015.1 Syntrophales bacterium | reverse complement strand
TGCTTCCGATAAAACCACACCCTCCCGTGACCAGCAGATTTTCGCTATCCATGATTCTCCTTTCATCATCAGTGTAGCCCGTTCAGCACGAAAGCCGCCCAGACATACGGAGGATACCCTTCGCGAAGCAGATCGAGCTGCGCCGACCGCAGCAAATCGGCCAAGGGTTCCTTTTTTTCCAGTTTGCGGTAAAGAGCATCCGAAAGTTGTGCACCCGCCCGATCGCGGCTTAGCCAAAGCGACGAAACGACCGACCGGCTTCCCGCATGGAGAAAGGCTTTTTGCAGAATCGTCAGGCCGCAACCTTCCGGATCCCTTTCGGGGATCGGATCGCAGCCGCTCAAAACGACCGCCCTTCCCTGAAACCGAAGACCGAAGATCTCGCGGAGGGTTAGACGACCGTCTTGTCCGGCATCCGGGGTCAACTCCAGCCCTGAATTCAAGATATCCTGGGGAAAGAAACGCCCGCGGACGGCAAAATGGAGGATGTCGTAACCGAACGCCATCTCCCCCACGTTCGTTTCCGATGCCCGTTGATGGAGCAAAACGTCCATGGCGCCGATTCGTTTTTGGATCCGTTCGATCTCCTGGACGGCGTGGGGCATCACCGGCGCTTTGTTTTTCAAATCAGGGTTCCCGATGGCCAGGATGCGCAAATCCCCGGTCCCGGTTTTTCCCGATACCCGCCCGAGCCGTATGGCCTCGGGAAGATGAAAGATGGTGAAGCCTTCGGCAAGATACTTTCCCCGATAACTCATGGCGGCGAAGGGAAGGTAGATCAGGGCATCGTCGAGGATCAAACCGATTCTGTCCCCGGAGACAAACGGAATGATCGGTTTCAGCAGCAGATTGTACGCCTTGCGGGAAAGGGTGTCCGTCCTTCTTCTGTTCTTGTCGCGAATCGCCGCAAGAAAAGAGAACACGAACGATCGCAGTTCTTCCCGCGGGAGGGCGATCCGTTCCAGATGAACCAGGTTTCGATGAATCGCCCATACATACAGATCCTCCGCCGTCGTGAAGTACGCGAAGAGGGTGGTATTCTCATCGAGAAGGTTTTGGAGGACGGCCGGATCTGCGCCATGCACGGAGATCAGAGAAAACAGACCTTCGTCCGACGCGCGGATTCGACCGAGCAGATCTCGATAGTCCGCATCCGCTTGCTTCAGCCTTTTCCAATATGGCTCCGCGATCGCCTCATCGGAAATCTGCAGGATGCGTCTTTGAAGACCCCGAATCTCGTCACCGAGCGAGATTTCCCGCCGCAACAAGTCCCGCTCGACGGATGTCCTGCCGATCATCTCCTGCCCGGCCAAAAGATCAGCCGTCATGATCGATTTCGCCGCTTCCGCCGCCTTCAGGGCTTCGGCTGCCATCCTTTCTCCCGACAGCAGCTCGACCAGAAATTCATAAACCGCCCGTCTCTGGCGTTTGCCGATTTCCGCGAACATCTCCGCCGTCGCCCCGGATCGCTGAGCCTCGATGATCCCGGCCGCCTCCCCGAGCAATCGGATCGCATCCCGGCTTCGGCCGCTCTTTCTTTCATATCGGGCCAGCAGAAGCCTCGACCAGACGCGATACGGCGACGCACCCCTGCGATCCGCCTTTTCCAGAAGCCGCTCGGTCGCCCGACGCCCTTCCGCCGCGTATTCCTCGCGACGGAGACCGAATTCCCCCAGAAGCAGAAGGCTGCGGATTTCTCCCAGCGGGAAACCGGCCGTCCGCGATAATTCTCCGGCTCGAACCAGATGCCGGAGCGCCTCCGCTTCCTCTCCCCGCATTCCCATTTCCAGTCCCAGAAAGTTATGCGTTTCGGCCTCGGATCGTTGGAAATCGGTGGCGGCCAGGAGAGGTTCGATCTTTGTCCGGCGGAGATCCCGATTCAGGGCAAACGCTTTGCGTAAATGGCCTTCGCCGCCCGTATCCGTCCCGGAGATCTCCCTCCCGGTCGGAGCGTAGAGAGTCAGCAAACCGGGAATCCTCTCCTGCAAAATTTTGGCGATCCCCGCGTCCCGCTCCGTATCCCGCCGCAGCATCAGCAGGTAAGGATCTTCCCGGTAGGAAGGATTATCGATGAGGGATCCGTTCAGCAGGGAAATTGCGCGGGGAAAATCCCCCCGCAGCAGGGCGAGACGGCCCTCGATATATCCGGGAAACGCCTTCAGCGGAGGCTTGTGCCATTTCTCTCGGGCTTCCCGGATGAGGTCGCCGACCTCCGTCTCGCGATCCATATTCGACAGCAGAACCGTCCTTCGGCTCCATGCCGTCGCCTCGCCGGATTGGCTCCCCCCGGCGGCAAACCCGCTCGCGGCCTTGTCCAGAAAATGGAGGGCCGTCTCGGTCTCGCCCCTTGCGGCGAAACGATCGGCCATCGTCAGAAAAACCGGCGGTACGGATTCAACGGCGGGAAGGGAAAGACTCCGCAGCAGAGCAAGATATTCAGAGGGAATTTCCTCATCGTACGTTTCTTCAGGCCCGACCTTGACCGGCTCGAGCGGCGGTGGCGGGGATGGCTTCGGCGGCGCCGCCCTCATGCAGCCGGAAGCGGCCAGGATGAGACAGATCAGGATCGTCAGGCAGGCCCGCAAATGCATAAATCCTCTATCTCAGGAATCCCTGGATGATCCGGTTGACCGCCTCTTCGTACGTGAGACCGAGACTCATCAATTTCATCAGCTGTTCCCCCGCGATCTTGCCGATCGAGGCCTCGTGGCTCAGTTCGGCATCCGGGTGTTCGGCTTTCAGAGCGGGGATCGTTTCATTGGCGCCGCTGTCCATGATGATCGCATCGCACTCGATGTGGCCGAAGCACTTCGCGCGGGCAACCATCGTCGCGTAGAAATTCTGCCGCGAATTCCCCCGGATCACCGAACGGGAAACCATGTTGGAACGGCTGTTCGCTCCCTGCAGAACGATCTCGTTGCGCGAAACCGCCCTCTGTTCGCCGTCGGTCATGACGCGCTCCGTGATCGAGAGCATGCTCGCCGGTCCCAGCGTCGCCTCATTGAGACGGTTCGCGTCATCGACTCCGCCGATTTGGGTCAACTCCATCTCGGCCCGGGCTTTCTCCGCGAGGAACATCTTCGTCGTCGGATTCAATGTCCTTTTCCCCGAACCGGGACCCTCGGCGTAGTGCTTCTCGATGTATTTTACCTTCGCGCCCTTTTCCACGCGGAATTCATGGATTCCCTCGTGTCCCTCGGGATCCGGACCGCCGCAGTGAATGCCGCAACCGGCGATAATGGTCACGTCGGAACCGGCGCCGATGACAAAGGTGTTGTACACCACGTCATGGAGTCCGGCCTGGTTCAATATCACCGGGATATGCACCGATTCGTTGACCGTTCCCGGGGCAATCGTCACGACAATCCCCGTCCCGTCGGCATTGCTTTCAATATCGATATTCGCCGAGGTCGCGCGCGCCAGGAGCTTCCCGTTTTTTCGGATATTGTAGGCGCCCTTGGGAATCTCTTCCAGACCGGCCACCGCCTTCAGCAGGCCCTTATCTAAAGCATTGAGCATTTTC